>JADGHC010000670.1 GCA_019689655.1 Microbispora sp. | reverse complement strand
CCCCGACCAGGGCGACTCCTGGGCGTACAGCAGCCATTCGTCGGCCCGGAACGGGCGGTGGAACCACATCGCGTGGTCCAGCGACGCCCCGGACACCGCGGACGACCCCCAGGCGAGCCCGTGCGCCAGCAGCACGGTGTCCACCAGCGTGAAGTCGCTCGCGTAGGCCGCCAGCACGACGTGCAGCAGCGGGTCGTCGGGCAGCTCGGCGTCGTACCGGAACCAGACGTTGTTCTCCGGGGTGACCAGGGCGGGATCGTTCGCGGCCTCCCAGGGCAGCGCGTTCACATATCGCGCGTCCACCGGGCGCGGCTTGGACAGCAGCTCCCGCCAGCCCGGCTCGTCGCCCACGACGTCGAGCATCCGCTCCTGGAAGGTCGGCAGGGTCTCCGGGTCCGGCACCTCCGGCATGCGGGCGGCCTGATGGCTCACGCCCGGCTCCTCGATGTGGAACGACGCCGACATCGAGAAGATCGCCTTGCCGTGCTGGATGGCCGTGATGCGCCGGGTGGTGAACGACCGCCCGTCGCGCACCCGGTCGACGTTGTAGACGATCGGGACGGCCGGGTCCCCCGGCCGGATGAAGTAGGCGTGCAGCGAGTGGACCATCCGGTCCTGCGGCACCGTACGGCCGGCCGCGACGAGCGCCTGCGCCGCCACCTGGCCGCCGAAGACGCGCTGGATGCGCTCCTCCGGGCTGCGCCCCCGGAAGATGTCGAGCTCGATCTGTTCGAGGTCGAGCAGGTCCAGCAGCTCCTTCAGGGCCGTGTTCACGGGGGCCTCCAGCACACGCGGGTATTACTCGTCGGTAACACTATCGGCGCCGCGGCAGAGCTCGAGGACCGCGTCGCCGTACCGCTCAAGTTTGACGCGTCCGATTCCGGCGATGGCGAGCAGGTCCGCCTCCGAGGTGGGCACCCGCTCGGCGATGGCCTGGAGGGTGACGTCGGTGAAGACGACGTACGCCGGGACCTTGGCCTCCTTCGCCGCCGCCGCGCGCCACGCCTTGAGCCGTTCGAGCAGGGCCTCGTCGTAGTCGGCCGGGCAGGTCGCGCAGCGGCCCAGCTTCTGCTCGGCCGCGGCCGAGAGCGTCTTGCCGCAGATCCGGCAGTGCAGCGGCGCCGCCGACCGCTTCGCCCGCCCGGCCGGGCCGATCGGCAGCTCGGCGGCCCGGGCGCTCGCCGTACGGGGAGACAGCCCGTCGAGGAAACGCGACGGCCTGCGGGTGCGGCGGCCCCCCGGCGAGCGGGCCAGCGCCCACGACAGGTGCAGGTGCTCGCGGGCCCGGGTGATCCCGACGTACAGCAGCCGCCGTTCCTCCTCGATCTGCTCCGGCGTCTCCGCGTACACGATCGGGACCATGCCGTCGGTGAGGCCGACGAGGAAGACCGCGTCCCACTCCAGGCCCTTGGCGGCGTGCAGGGAGGCGAGCGTCACGCCCTCGACCGGCGGCGCGTGCTGCTCCATCGCCCGGCGCTCCAGCTCACCGACGAAGCGGGGCAGATCCGCGCCCTCGGCGGCCATGTCCTCGGCCAGGTCGGCGAGCGCCTTGAGCGACTCCCACTTCTCCCTGGCCGTACCGCCTCCGGGCGGCTCCGGGGTCAGCCCGATGCCGGAGAGGATCGCGTGCACGGCGGGCGCGAGCGGCTCGTCGCCCGCCGACCTGGCCGCGCCGCGCAGCAGCACCACCGCCTGGCGCACCTCCGGGCGTTCGAAGAACCGCTCCGCCCCGCGCAGCACGTAGGGCACCCGGGCGTCGGTGAACGCCTTCTCGTACGTCTCCGACTGGGCGTTTACCCGGAACAGCACGGCGATCTCGCGGGCGGGCACGCCGTCCGCCATCAGCTTCTTGACCGTGAGCGCGACGCCGAGCGCCTCGGCCTGCTCGTCGTCGTACTCGGTGAAGACCGGCTCGGGGCCGTCGGGCCGCTGGGCGACGAGTTCCAGCCGGTGCGGCGAGCGCGCCATGACGCGGTTGGCCAGCGTGACGACCTGCGGGGTCGAGCGGTAGTCGCGCACGAGCCTGATCACGGCCGCCGAAGGGTGCTCGACGGCGAAGTTGGTCAGGTAGTGGGGCGTGGCGCCGGTGAACGAGTAGATGGTCTGGTTGGGGTCGCCGACCACGCACACGTCCTCACGCCCGCCGAGCCAGGTGTCGAGCAGCAGCTTCTGCAGCGGGTTGACGTCCTGGAACTCGTCGACCACGAAGTAGCGGTACTGCTGGCGGATCTGCGCCGCGACCTCGCGGTGCTCGGTCATCACGGCCGCCGTGAGCTCCAGGATCGTCTCAAAGTCGATCAGGTTGCGCCCGCGGCGCAGGCTCTCGTACCCCTCGTACAGCCGCGCCACCTCCTCCGGCGGGATGGGCGGGGTGCGCCGGGCCTTGGCGGCGGCGGCCGGGTAGTCCTCCGGGCCGATCTGGGTGACCTTCGCCCACTCGATCTCGCTCGCGACGTCGCGCAGCTCGCCGCGGTCGGGGTTCCTGCGCAGCCGCCGGGCCGCCTCCACGAGCAGCGGCAGCTTCGACTCGATCACCTGTGGCGGCTCGCCGCCGATCACCCTCGGCCAGAAGTAGCTGAGCTGGCGCAGGGCCGCCGCGTGGAAGGTCCGGGCCTGCACGCCGGGCGCGCCGAGGGCGCGCAGCCGCTGCTTCAGCTCCGCCGCCGCACGGGTCGTGAAGGTCACGGCCAGCACGCTCTGCGGCTCGACGACCCCGGTGTGCACGGCGTACGCGATGCGATGGGTGATGGCGCGGGTCTTGCCGGTCCCCGCCCCGGCGAGCACGCACACCGGTCCGCGCACCGTCTGGGCGACCTCGCGCTGCTCGGGATCCAGACCGTCGAGGACGTCCAAGGAGCGGCTCCCAACATGCGTTGCGGACGTTGTTACTGGCATCATCCTTCCAGCAGCCGGCCGAGCGTGTCCCGGGGACCGGTCGGCGCACGACGCTACATCGGGGAGGAACACGCCGTGGCCACCGCGGTCCGAACTGCTTTAGGCATGGGCGCCGCCGCCCTCACCGCCCTCATGCTCACCTCGCCCGGCGCCGAGGCGGCCACCACGCCGGCCGACCCTCATCATCCCTCCGCTCTGCGCTCCCCGTCCGC
>JADGHC010000056.1 GCA_019689655.1 Microbispora sp. | reverse complement strand
CGCCCGCCCCCGGCGGCAGGGGTCGCGTACGGCCCCCGCCGGCCGGGCGCGGCACGCGCCGGTGAATCAGCCGGATGGTGATCGCGACCGGTTAGGCTTGCGCAGGTGACGACCGCGCTCATCCACGAACGGCTGCAGTCCCAGCTTGCGTTCCACATGGAAATCGACAAGCTGAAGCGCGTCATCCGCCGCAACTCGTTGATCGACGGCTCTCGCCGGGAGAACGACGCCGAGCACTCCTGGCACGCGGCCATGATGGCGATGACCCTGGCCGAGCACGCGCCTCCGGGGACCGACATGGCCAAAGTGGTCGAGATGCTGCTCATCCACGACATCGTGGAGATCGACGCCGGCGACACCTTCATCTACGACCCGGCCGCCGTCGAGAGGCAGGCCGCCCTCGAACGCGCGGCGGCCGACCGGATCTTCGGGCTGCTGCCGGAGGACCAGGGGACGCGGCTGCGGGCCCTGTGGGACGAGTTCGAGGAGCGGCGCACACCGGAGGCGAAGTTCGCCAGGGCGCTCGACCGGCTGGCGCCGATCATCGCCAACCACTACAACGAGGGCGGCACGTGGCCGCTGTTCAAGGTGACGGCCCGTCAGGTCATGGAGAAGGTGCGGATCATCGAGGAGGGGTCGCCCACGCTCGGCCGGTACGCCGCGGAGCTGGTCGCCGCCTCGGTCGCCCGCGGTCATCTGGCGCCCTGACCACCGGGAGCACCCGCTCCCTCACCCGAAACTCGTACATACCGTCTCAAGGCCATCCATGTTCACCCCTGTGCCGCGGGGGTACGTGATCCCCTATTAGGGGGGCGAAACATGGAAGAGACGACCAGGCGGGGTGCGGGCCGTACGGCACGAAGGGTCCCTTCGGCAGAACTCCTGGACGGGCTCGAACGGGCCACCGCGCTCGACCGGCCGATCAGCGTCATATCCAAGCAGGTGCGCCGCAGGCTCGGCCCGGGCAAGCTGCGCGACGTCCTGCACGGCGTGCCCATGGGACACCCGCTGCATCCGGCGCTCGCCATGACGACCTTCGGCTGCTGGCTGTCGGCGAGCGTGGTGGACATGACCAAGACCGGCTCCCGCGCGGCGCGCACGCTGATCTTCGTGGGGCTCGGCAGCGCCGTGCCCACGGTCGCGGCCGGCCTCACCGATTGGTCCACCCTCCATCGCGAGCAGCAGCGCGTGGGCCTGGTGCACGCCATCACCAACGCCACCGCCGCGCTCTGTTACGCGGGCTCCCTCTTTTTACGGATGACGGGACGCGAACGCGCAGGGCGCACGCTGGCGTACGCGGGACTCGCGGCGGCCTCCGCGGGCGCGCACCTCGGCAGCCACATGTCCTACCGTCAGGCGGCCGGGGCCAACCACGCGGAGTCGGTCGGTCATCTCATGCCGCTCGGCTGGCACGACCTGTGCACGCTCAAGGAGCTGCCCAACGGACGGCCGGTGCGGCGGCGGCTCGGTTACATCGAGTTGTTCGTCCTGCGCCTCGGCGACGACGTGGCCGTGCTCGCCGACAGCTGCTCCCATCTCGCCGGTCCGCTCCACCAGGGGCGGGTCGCGATGGAGGACGGGCAGGCCTGCATCGTCTGCCCGTGGCACGGCAGCACCTTCCGCATCTCCGACGGCCGGGTCATGCATGGTCCCGCGACGTCGCGCCAGCCGGCCTTCCAGACGCGGCTGCGGCAGGACGGCGTCGTCCAGGTCCGTCCCGCGGAGTGACCCGCGAGCGGGCGGCGCGACGGCCTACCCCGAGCCGGTGTCCGGGCCGCGATCGTCGGCGGGATGCTCGACCAGCGCCAGGACACGGTTGGACATGAACCTCGCGGTCCGGACGGGAGTGCCCGCCCGGGTGACCTCGGTGACCTCGACTATTCCCCGGCCCGTCGTGATCTCGATCCGGCGGCCCGCCCTGGTCGCGACCACCTCATAAGTACGCGGGGTGCCGCCCGCATCGATGACGATCTCCACCCGGTCGCCCTTCACAAGGACAGACATACCCTTTTAGGACACTAGCTTCACGATCGCCACGATTCCGACGACAACAATGAATCCCCGCAGCAAGGGCGCGGGGAGCCGGCGGCCCACCCGGGCGCCGAGGAAGCCGCCGACGGCCGAGCCGAGCGCGACCAGCAGCACGGCGAACCAGTCCACCGGTGCGATGAACGCGAACAACACCGCCGCGGTGCCGTTGACCAGCAGCGACAGCAGGTTCTTGGCCGCGTTCACCCGTTGCAGGTCCTCGTCGAGGAAGCTGCCGAGCAGGCCGATCAGCACGATGCCCTGAGCGGCGCCGAAGTAGCCGCCGTACACGCCGGCGCCCAGCACGCCCAGCCACAGCCACGGCCCGCCGTGGGGATGCGGCCTGCGCCGTACGGCCAGCCATTCGTTGATCCTCGGCTGGAACATCACGAGGAGGCAGGCCACCGCGATGAGCACCGGGACGATCACCTTGAACGCCTCGGCCGGCAGCCACAGCAGGAGCAGACCTCCCGCGAACGAGCCGATCACGGACGCGACGCCGAGCCGCAGCAGCCGCTCGCGCTGGCCCTTGAGCTCGGCGCGGTAGCCCAGCACCCCGGTCACCCCGCCGGGGACGAGCCCGACGTTGTTGGACACGTTCGCGACGATCGGCGGGAAGCCGACGGCCAGCATCGTCGGGAACGTGATGAGCGAGCCCGACCCCACGACGGCGTTGATGGCCCCTGCCCCGACACCGGCCGCGAAGACCGCGGCCGCCTCCCACGGTGTCACTCGCACCTCTCCCTCGTACGGCTATCCGCCAAGGGTAGGCGCCGGGCTCCGGACGAAGGTCACAGGGGGCGGGCGTACCAGCGGCCCTCCCGGCCGCGATCGAGCTGCAGCGGCACCCCGAAGGTCACCGACAGGTTCTCCGGCGTCATCACCGCATCGATCGGCCCCTGTTCGACGACCGAGCCCTGCCGCAGCAACAGCACGTGGGTGAACCCGGTCGGGATCTCCTCGACGTGGTGGGTGACCAGCACCATCGTGGGCGACTTCTGGTCCGTGGCCAGCGCGCCGAGGCGGCGTACCAGATCCTCGCGGGCCGCCACGTCGAGCCCGGCGGCGGGCTCGTCGAGCAGCAGCAGCTCGGGGTCCGGCATGAGCGCCCGGGCGATCTGGACGCGCTTGCGCTCGCCCTCGGACAGCGTCGCGAAGCGCCGCCGGATCAGATGGGCGCAGCCGAGCTGATCGATGAGCTCGACCGCCCGGGTGACGTCGTGGGAGTCGTACTCCTCCGTCCACCGGCCGAGGATCGCGTACGACGCGGTGAGCACGAGATCGATGACCTTCTCGTCCGGCGGGATGCGCTCGGAAAGGGCGGCGCTGGCCAGTCCGATCCGGGGCCGCAGGTCGAACACGTCCGTCTGGCCCAGCCGCTCGCCGAGGATCTCCACCGAGCCCTCGGACGGGAACAACAGCGACGCCGCCACCTGCAGCAGCGTCGTCTTCCCCGCACCGTTGGGCCCGATCACCACCCAGCGCTCGTCTTCCCGGACGCTCCAGTCGATGCCGCGCAGCAGGACCGCGCCGTCCCTGCGGACGGCCACGTCCTGAAGCTGAAGCACCTGACCGCCCATGTGGTCCCCCTCCCGTAGTCGCTGGGATAAAACTATGGCAGTCCGACCACTTATCGTGGATCGGGTGCGCATCGATTCACCGATCTCCGCCACGCTCGTCGCCTGGGGCAATGCCTGGCTCGGGGGACACGTGAGCCTGGAGGACGCCCTCGACCGCGTCGAGCGCGAGGCCGGGCCACAAGTGGTGGCGGCGGATGGCGTCGAAACCCCGTTGCTGGCCTTTCTCCTGGACCGGCGGGCCGAGGGGCTCCGCGCGTTCCGCCTGGCCCTGCCCGCCCCGGGCGATCCCCTCGGGCTCACCGGCCCGCCCGCGTTCAACGGCACCGCGATCGACGCGGGGGAGGCCGCCGTGGCCGTGCTTCCCGGCCGGTGCCTCGGCCTCGTGCCGTCCGCCGACCGGCGCGGCTCGTCCTACTCCGGGATCCGGTGGGCCGTGAGCGAGGCGTCGGCCGTCCCGCCGGACGTACCGTCCCTGGCCGAGGCGGAGCAGGCGCTGCGGGCCACCATGCTGGCCTGCACCGAGGCGCTGCTGGACGTGGGCGGCCCGGCCCAGGGCTTCCCCACGCCGGACGCGCTCGACCGCGCCGGCGAGGCCCTCGCCCCCGGCTATCCCGGCAGGGCGCACCGGGTCGGCGCACTCGCCGCCCGGCTGGCGGCCGCGCTGCGCCTGGCCGACGAGCGGGGGCTCACCTCCGCGCAGGTCGCCGCCCGGGCGCAGGCCCTGCGCGACCTCGACCGCGCCGTACGGCGGGCCAGGGTGGCCGCGCACAACGCCATCGTGGAGTCCCAGGTCTGAGGCCCGTGCAGCCCCAGCCGTCCCGGCCGCGTGGTCACGGCGCCCGCGGCCCGTTACGGACCGGACGGTCCGCGCTCGGCGAGCACAGCCGTCACGCCAGGCCGTGGCGTACGGCGTAAAGCGCGGCCTGAGTGCGATCCTGCACGCCGAGCTTCATGAGCACGTTGGAGACGTGGGTCTTCACGGTCTTCTCCGCCACCCTCAGCTCGCGGGCGATCTCGCGGTTCGACCGGCCCGCGGCGAGCAGCCGCAGCACCTCGCGTTCCCGCTCCGTCAGCGTGGACGCCGCCCCGTCCGGCTCGTGGTCCCGGTCGGCCAGCATCGCCTCCGCGGCCTCCGGCGCGAGCAGAACCTGCCCGCCGTGCACGGCCCGGATCGCCCGCACGAGGGCGGCCGGGTCCACGTCCTTGTAGAGGAAGCCCGCCGCGCCCGCCCGCATGGCCGGGGCCACGTCGCCGCGGTCGCTCACCGAGGTCAGGACGATCACCCGCACGTCCCGCCCGGAAAGCTCCGCGAGCGCGCCCAGGCCGTCGAGCACCGGCATCTTCAGATCGAGCAGCAGCACGTCGGGGGCGAGCGCGCCGACCATCTCGACGGCCTCGGCGCCGTCGGCCGCCTCCCCCACGACGCTGATGTCCTCCTGGATCTCCAGGAACGTACGCAGGCCCTGCCGTACGACGGGGTGGTCGTCGGCGATGAGCACGCGGATCACGCGGGTACCTCCAGTCGCACGGTCGTGCCACACCCGGGCGCGGAGGAGACCGACAGCGTGCCTCCGACCGCCTGAGCCCGGTCGCTCATGGACGGCAGCCCGAGGCCGTGCACCCCGGCGCCGTCGAACCCGACGCCGTCGTCACGCACCTCCAGGACGAGCCCGGCCCCGGCGTACGACAGCCGTACGTCGATGCGGGCGGCCCGGGCGTGCCGTACGGCGTTGTGCAGCGCCTCCTGGGCGATCCGGAGCACGGCGACCTCGATCTCGGGGGCCGTGTCGCCGGGCGGCTCGCCCTCGGCCGTGAAGGCCACCGTCATCGGATGCAGGCGGTCGAGGAGGGCCACCTGCTTGCGCAGGGTCTCCACCAGTCCGTGCCGGTCCAGCTCGGGCGGGCGCAACTCCACGATCACCGCACGCAGCTCGGTCAGCGCCTCGCCCGCCATCCGCTCGACCCGCTCGATCGCCTCGGCCGCCCGCTCGGGGTCCGTACGGGCGAGCGCGGCGGCGGCCCGCGCGGTCAGCCGCAGCGAGAACAGCTTCTGGCTGACGGCGTCGTGCAGCTCGCGGGCCATCCGGGTGCGCTCCTCGATGACCGTGAGCTCGCGCCCCCGCTCGTACAGCCGGGCGTTGGTGATCGCGATGGCGGCGTGCGCGGCGAACAGCGTCAGCAGTTCCTCGTCGGCCTCGTCGAACCCGCCGGGCGTCCGCTTGTTGGACAGGAAGATGATCCCGAGGACCGTACCGCCGTCCTTGATCGGTACGCCGAGGAAGTCCTTGAGCACGGGATGGGCCTTCGGCCACCACTCGAACCGGGGGTCCTTGCGGATGTCGGGCAGCCGGACCGGCTTCCCCTCGCGGAGCATCGCGCCCAGCATGCCGTGCTGGCGGGGGGTGGGGCCGATGGCCGCCCACTGCGCGTCGGAGACGCCCTCGGCCACGAACTCGGCGAACGCGCCGTCGTCGTCGGGCACGCCGAGCGCGGCGTACCTCGCGTCGAGCAGGTGCGCCGCCGACCGCACGATCACCTGGAGGACCTCGCGGACCGACAGGTGCCGGGTGACGGCGAGCACGGCCGAGCTGACCGCGTGCAGCACCGCGTCGCGGTCCCGCCCGTCTGCACCGCCGCCGGACGGCGTACGGGTCCTCCCGGGCGAAACCACGGATTTCCCCGACCCCGCACCGGCCGCCCCGGACGATGGACGGGTCTTCCGGGACGAGCCGGAGGTGCTCCCCGACCCGGTACCGGACGATGCGCAGGACTTCCCCGGCCCCGGATCGGCCGCTTCGGGCGTGACGGCGGCCGTACCGGGTCCGGCCGGCTCGCCGGCGGCCGTGCCGTCCTTTCCGGGCACGATGCCGGCCCGTTCCGGCGCGGTGGCGGCATCTGTAGGCTCGGGCACGCACACAGAGTAGGCACACCGGCGAGGGACCCGCGTCGGCCCCGGGTCCTAGGCCCGACTGCCGAGCGACGGCCGGTCCTTTCGTCCGATGTGCGGCCGAGTGCTGCTTTTTAGCGTCAAGCGCATGAAGCACGCACTCATCACCGGAGCGTCGCGAGGGCTCGGGCTCGCTCTCGCCAAGGCGCTCGCCGCCGACGGCTGGTCGCTCCTCCTCACCGCCCGTGGCGAGGAGGACCTCATGTCCGCGGCCTCCGACCTCGGCGCGCGGGCCATACCCGGCGACGTCGCCGACCCCGCCCACGTGGCCAGGCTCGCGGAGGCCGTGCCCGAGCTGGACCTCCTGGTCAACAACGCGAGCGGGCTCGGCCCGGCGCCGCTGCCCAGGCTCGCCGACTTTCCGCTGGACGAACTGCGCGCGCTGTTCGAGACCAACGTGATCGCGCCGCTCACGCTGGTTCAGGCGACGCTGCCCGCGCTGCGCAAGCGGCGGGGCGCAGTCATCAACATCTCCTCCGACGCCGCCGTCGAGGCGTACGAGGGCTGGGGCGGCTACGGCGCGACCAAGGCCGCACTCGACCAGGTGTCGAACGTCCTCGCCGCCGAGGAGCCCGACGTGGCGGTCTGGTGGGTGGACCCGGGCGAGATGCGCACCCGCATGCTGGCCGACGCCGTCGGCCCGGAGGAGGCCGCGGCCGCGCCGCCGCCCGAGAGCGTGGTGCCCGCACTGCTGCGCCTCGTGCGCACCCGCCCCGCCTCCGGCCGTTTCACCCGGGGTGATCTGGAATGACCACCGACGCCACGCCGACCGACGCCGAGTGGACGTTCGACTTCGCGCTTCCGGCGCCGCTGGAGGCGCACGAGCCGCCGGAGGCGCGCGGGCTGCGCCGCGACGGGGTCAGGCTGCTGGTGTCCCGCCGCGACACCGGCGAGCTCGCTCACCACGTCTTCGCGGACCTGCCGTCGCTGCTGTCCCCCGGCGACCTGCTGGTGGTCAACAACTCCGCCACCCTGCCCGCGGCGGTGCGGCTCGACCGGCTGGCCGTCCACTTCTCCGGCCGCCTCCCGTCCGGCGACTGGCTGGTCGAGCTGCGCCGCCGTACGGCGACGGCGACGGAGCCCTACACCGGCGCCGCGCCCGGCGAGTGGCTGCCGTTGCCGGGCCGGGCCACGCTCTGCCTGCTGGCGCAGGAGACGCCGCGCCTGTGGCATGCCCGCCTGGACCGGGACGTGCTCTCCTACCTCGCCACGTACGGCGTGCCCATCCGGTACGGCCACGTGGCGCGCGACTGGCCGCTGGCCGATTATCAGACGGTCTTCGGCGTCGAGGCGGGCAGCGCGGAGATGCCCAGCGCGGGCCGGCCGTTCACGCCGGAGCTCGTCACCGCGTTGGTCAGCCGGGGGATCGGCGTGGCACCGATCACGCTGCACACCGGGGTCGCGTCTCCGGAGAAGGACGAACCGCCCTATCCCGAGTGGTTCTCGGTCTCCCCGCAGACGGCACGGCTGGTGAACCTCACCCGCGAGCTCGGGGGCCGGGTGATCGCCGTCGGCACGACCGTCGTGCGGGCTCTGGAGACCGCCGCCCACGACGCCGCCGGCCCCGGACGGGTGCGGCCGGCGTCGGGCTGGACCTCACACGTCGTCACGCCGGCGACGGGCGTCCGGGCGGTCGACGGCCTGATCACGGGCCTGCACGAGCCCCGATCCACCCATCTGATGATGCTGTCGGCGATCGCCGGGACCGCCGCGCTGACCAGCGCGTACGAGGCCGCGATCGAGGAGGGCTACCTCTGGCACGAGTTCGGAGACAGTCACCTCATCCTGTGACACGTGATCAATCCGTGATCTTTATGGTCAAGGCTGACCGCATGCGTACCCTCATCGGTAAGCCGATCAGGCTGCTGGCCGTGCCACTGGCCGCGGCCGCGCTGGTCGCGTCCGGCGGGCCCGCCTCCGCCGTGCCGGCGTCCGCCACCGCGTCCACCGCAACCACGGCGTCCACGGCGTCCACCACGTCCACGGCGGTCACGACGGCTGCCAAGGCGGCCTCGGCGCCCGTCCGCATCCTGGTCAGCTATCCCTACCGCGTCCGTGCCGGGCACGTGGTGTCGTTCAAGGTCAGGCTCGTCAACCGGCTCAAGACCAGGACCAACGAGATCTTCCTGGCGGTCAAGTTCCCCAAGAACGTCACCAAGACCCGGATCTACGTCCCCAAGTACTCCCACTATCACGAGCGGTGCACCCGGGAGCGGACCCGCGCGCTGTGCGTCATGCCCGGCCTCAACAAGGGCAAGTCGTACACGTTCTGGGCCAAGGCCCAGGTGAGCAGGTCGGCTCGGGGCAACCTCTACGGCTACTTCGGCGGCGCGGTCACCAACACGTCGCTGAACACCGACCCGAGGGAACTGCTCAGCGAGTTCGGCGACATGATGGGGTGGGTGAAGACGCGCAGCGCCATCACCCGCTGATCGCCGTGACCGTTTCGGCGCCCGCCCGCCGAGATCCCGGCGACCATTTTGGCGCCCGCCCGGCCCGGCCGGGGGGGCGCGTCGCATGATCCTCGGCACGAGCCGTTCGCGTTATCCCGGCGCGCCCGGGAGACCGATCCCGGGCGTGCTCCGGCGACGGCGCGCCCGGCGCAGGCTCGGCGTCCCAGGCCGGGTCCCGAGGCTCCGCTGGCCACCACCATCACGACGTGCCGAAATGACAGCGGACCTTCACGGCGGAGGCATGAAGGCGTCCGCATCGTGAACCTCGTGCGCGGTCAAGACAAGCCGCGCAGTAACCTCAAACAACGTGAACCAGCGCACGCTCCTGATCACGCTGACCGGTCCGGATCGCCCCGGCGTCACCTCACGGCTGTTCTCCGTGCTGTCCGGGTTCCCGGTCGTCGTGGCCGACGTGGAGCAGGTCGTCATCCGCGGCCGGCTGATCCTGGGCGTGCTCGTCGCCTACGCCGGGGGGCCGCCCACCGGCACCGGAAGCACGATCGGCGGTCTGTGGACGGCGGTCGAGAAGGTCGCCGCCGACCTCGACATGGACCTGGAGATCACGACCGGCACGTCCGCCAAGGAGAAGCGGCGGCGCGGGCGGCTGCACGTCACCGTCCTGGGCGCGCCGCTGCTGCCGGCCGCGATGGCCGGGATCGCCGGCCGGATCGCGGCGAGCGGCGCCAACATCGACAGGATCGAACGTCTTTCGAACTACCCGGTGACGTGCATCGAGCTCGCCGTGTCCGGCGCCGATCCCCAGGCGCTGCGGGCGGAGCTGGCGGCGGAGGCGGCGGCCCAGCAGGTGGACGTGGCCGTGCAGCGCAGCGGCCTGTACCGCCGCGCCAAGCGCCTCATCGTGATGGACGTCGACTCGACGCTGATCCAAAACGAGGTCATCGAGCTGCTGGCCCGGCACGCGGGCTGCCTCGACGAGGTGGCCCGGGTCACCGACGAGGCCATGCGGGGCGAGCTCGACTTCGCCGAGTCGCTGGTCAGGCGGGTCGCGCTGCTGGAAGGGCTGTCGGAGGAGGTCTTCGAGAAGGTCGCCAAGGAGGTCGTCCTCACGCCCGGCGCGCGCACGCTGGTGCGGACCCTCAAGCGGCTCGACTACCGCTTCGCGATCGTCAGCGGCGGCTTCACCCAGATCACCGACTATCTCGTGGCCGACCTCGGCATCGACTACTCGGCCGCCAACACCCTTGAGGTCGTCGACGGCCGCCTCACCGGCCGGGTCATCGGCGAGATCGTGGACCGGCCCGGCAAGGCCCGCGCGCTGGAGCGCTTCGCCGCCGAGTCGGGCATCCCGCTGAGCCAGACCGTCGCGATCGGCGATGGCGCGAACGACCTCGACATGCTCGCCCGCGCCGGGCTCGGCATCGCCTTCAACGCCAAGCCGGTCGTACGGCAGGCCGCCGACACCGCGGTCAACGTGCCGTACCTCGACTCGATTCTCTATCTGCTCGGCATCTCCCGTGAGGAGGTCGAGGCGGCCGACGCCGAGGACGGCATGCCGCCCGCCCTGACCTGACGCGATCAGGGGTGGCGGGTGTGGATCAGCCGTCCGGTGCCGAAGCCGGCGTCCTCCCACGGCACGTCCAGCTCGATCACCGCGTACGCCCCGGGCGGGAAGCCGTCGAGGCGCACGTCCGTCAGCGCGGCGACCAGCTCGTACACGCCCGGGTTGTGGCCGACGAGCACCACCGACGCGATCTCGGCGTCCGTACGGCGCAGCACGCCGAGCAGGTCGTCGGGGTACGCCTCGTAGATGTCGCGTTCGATCTCGACGGGGGCGTCGAGGCCGAGCAGCTCGGCGGTCCTGCGGGTGCGGACCGCCGGCGAGCACAAGACGAGCGCCGGAGCGCGCGTCGCGGCGAGCCGCCGGATCTCCTCCCCGGCCGCCCGGGCGTCCCGTTCGCCGTCCGGCGTCAGCGGGCGTTCGCCGTCCGGGAGGCCGATGGCGTGGCCGGCACTGGCATGCCTGACCACGACGAGCGTCCGGGCGCTCATGGCATGGCCCAGATGGCGAGACCCACGATCACGGCGAGCATCGCCGCCATGGTCAGCAGGATCAGCGCCAGCGTCCTGCCCCCGTTCGGCTTGTCCATAGCTGCTCAGTGTATGAAGAAGGTCCCCCGCTCCCGGGAGCAGGGGACCTTCGAGATCAGTGCCGTCAGTGGGCGACGGGCTCCGTGGCGCGGGACGCCTGGTCGGCCTCGCCGGACGGGGCGATGCCCGTCGAGCGGCGCTTGGAGACGACCACGGCGCCGACGACGACCACCACCGCGACGACCGTCGCGATGATCCGCACCGCCGCGTTGTCGGCGTACGCGACGACGGCCGGGGCGATCAGCAGCGCGACCAGGTTCATCACCTTGATCAGCGGGTTGATGGCCGGGCCGGCGGTGTCCTTGAACGGGTCGCCGACGGTGTCGCCGATGACGGTGGCGGCGTGCGCCTCCGAGCCCTTGCCGCCGTGGTGTCCGTCCTCGACCAGCTTCTTGGCGTTGTCCCAGGCGCCGCCGGAGTTGGCGAGGAACACCGCCATCAGCGTTCCGGCCGCGATGGCACCGGCCAGGTAGGCGCCGAGCGGCGCGTAACCGAGCGCGAAGCCGACCGCGATCGGGGTCAGCACGGCGAGCAGGCCGGGGGTCGCGAGCTCGCGCAGCGAGTCACGGGTGCAGATGTCCACCACCCGGCCGTAGTCCGGCAGCTCGCTGCCGTCCATGATCCCCGGCTTGCTGCGGAACTGCTCGCGCACCTCGTACACGACCCGTCCGGCGGCGCGGCCGACGGCGTTGATCGCCAGGGCGGAGAACAGGAACACCACGGCCGCGCCGATGACCAGGCCGACCAGGGCGTTCGGGGCGTCCACCGAGAGACTGAAGTTGGCGAACGAGCCCAGGGCGTCCTTGACCCCCTGCGTGGCCTTGGCCAGCTCGCCCTCGACCGCCGTACGGAACGACCCGAACAGCGCGGTCGCCGCGAGCACGGCGGTCGCGATCGCGATGCCCTTGGTGATGGCCTTGGTGGTGTTGCCGACCGCGTCGAGGGAGGTGAGCACGCGCGCGCCCTCGCCCTCGACGTCGCCCGACATCTCGGCGATGCCCTGGGCGTTGTCGGAGACCGGGCCGAAGGTGTCCATGGACACGATCACGCCGACCGTGGTCAGCAGGCCGGTGCCGGCGAGGGCCACGGCGAACAGGGCGACGGTCACGTTGCCGAAGCCCAGCAGGAAGGCGCCGTAGACCGCGGCGCCGATCAGCAGCGCCGAGTAGACCGCGGACTCCAGGCCGACCGAGATGCCGGACAAGATGACGGTGGCGGGACCGGTGAGCGAGCTCTCGCCGATCTCCCGGACCGGCCGCCGGTTGGTCTCGGTGAAGTAGCCGGTGAGGATCTGGATGGCGCTGGCCAGGACCAGGCCGATCAGCACCGCGCCGACGGCGACCACACGCGGGTCGGCGGTGAGGGCGGCGACGTCCGCGGAGGCGCCGGACAGCTCGGAGAAGCTCGACGGGAGGTACGCGAACGCCGCGACGGCCACCAGCACGGCCGAGATGGCGGCGGAGATGAAGAAGCCGCGGTTGATCGCGGCCATGCCGGAGCGGTCGCGCCCGCGCGGCGAGGTGGCGAAGATGCCGATGACCGCGGTGATCACACCGATCATGGGCACGATCAGCGGGAAGACCAGGCCCTCGGTGCCGAAGGCGGCCCGGCCCAGGATCAGGCTCGCGACCAGGGTGACGGCGTACGACTCGAACAGGTCGGCGGCCATGCCGGCGCAGTCGCCGACGTTGTCGCCCACGTTGTCGGCGATGGTGGCGGCGTTACGCGGGTCGTCCTCCGGGATGCCCTGCTCGACCTTGCCGACCAGGTCGGCGCCGACGTCGGCGGCCTTGGTGAAGATGCCGCCGCCGACACGCATGAACATGGCGAGCAGCGCGGCGCCGAAGCCGAACCCCTCGAGGACGTTCGGCGCGTCGCCCTTGTAGATCAGCACGACGATGGCGGCGCCCAGCAGGCCCAGGCCGACCGTGAACATGCCGGCGACGCCGCCGGTGCGGAACGCGATGCGCATCGCGGTCTTCTCGCCCGACTCGCGGGCGGCGGACGCGACGCGGACGTTCCCGCGTACGGCGAGCCACATTCCGATGAAACCGGTCAGCGCGGAGAACAGGGCGCCGACCACGAAGAAAACGGACCGACCGATGCGCTCGCCGGTCGAGCTCGCCGGGAGCAACAGAAGCAGGAACGGAATGACGATGACGAATATCGCAAGCGTCCGGAACTGCCGCGCGAGGTACGCGGCGGCGCCCTCCTGCACGGCACGCGCGATGTTCTGCATCCGCTCGGTGCCCTGCCCGGCGGCGAGCACCTCCCGGACCAGACCGCCCGCGACGGCCAATGCGAGCAGCGCCACGACGGCGACGACTACGACAAGAGTGAGATGGGAACCGTTCAAAGCTACCGCTGCGCCTTCGCCAGCGGCGTGCAAGGCAGACATCCGTCCTCCTCGGCCAGACGGGGTTTCGGTCCTCCTGCCCGGACGGCGCTGGACGAACCCACGTGCGGCGCATCCGGGCGGGTTGACAAGTGCCGCTTCCGGTTGCATCCGCAATACCTTGGCCGGTGCCGGGAGTCTACGCAGCGACGCCACGGATATGAAGGCCCTCGCGCCCCGTAATCGAAACGGCGTCCAGTAACGGACAAACATTTGCACCGCTATGAACCCGCTTTGACCAGGAGGGTCAGAAGTGCGGCGGCGACGAACGCCCTGGTTACGGCGCTCCCCGATACCTGGTTTCGGACATCCGCAATGAGGGTGGCGCGCATAGCAAAAGATCGAGTGTCACGCCGGGGGCGACACTCGATCTGTTCGAAGCTCTCCGAGGTCTCCGGGCCCCTCGCGGGTTCCCGGAGAGGTCAGAGGGCGGCGACGCCGTCGGGAGACGCGGGCCAGCTCATGCGGATGCGCATGCCCTTCGGCCCGGGGAGCACCTCGACATCGTCGGCCAGCCCCGCGATGACGGCGATCCCCAGGTTGTCCATCTCGGGTATGAGACCGCCGTTCGTCTCCGGCGCCCGAGGCGCCACGTCCTCACTCGGGGCGGAGTCGGTGACCGTCACCTCGAAACGCCCCGCGTCATCGCGTAACTCGATGCGTACCGGCTCTCCCGGGCAGTGGAGGCGGTGCGCCTCCACCGCCCGCGAGCACGCCTCTCCGACGGCGAGCCGCACCTCGTCCAAGATCGCCTCCGCCACTCCCGTACGCCGGGCGATGGCCGTGGCGACCAGCCGGGCCGTACGCACGTGAGCGGGCAGAGCGGTGAACGTCAGCTCGACGGTGGCCATGATGCTGGGTCCCCGGCCGTCACTTGTCCCGGCCGTGGGCTTCCTTGGCCTCCTCGACCGAGGCGTAGATCCCAAAGACCTTCGTCAAGCCGGTGATGCGGAAGATCTTCAGGATGCGCTCCTGCGTGCAGACGAGCTCCAGGGAACCATCGTGCGCCCGCACCCGCTTGAGGCCGCCGACCAGCACGCCAAGGCCAGTCGAGTCGAGGAAATCCACCTTCTCCATGTTCACGAGCAGGTGGAAGTTGCCCTTGTTGACCAGGTCGATCAGCAGCTCACGCAGTCTGGGCGCGGTGTAGACGTCGATCTCACCCTCGACATCGACGATGGTGAGATTGTCCTCGGAATGGTGGTCCAACTTCAGATCCACAGATCCTCCAGCGCCTTACTTGCGTAGGTCTCGATAGGGGTCCTGCATCCTGGAAGTCCGGAAGCACGACCCCGACGCGCGGCATTCAACCACGCTACGACTCCGTGTCTATACGAAATCACGACTCCGGGCGACTCTCCCCGCAGATGCCAAACTGGAAACCGGTGACTCCGACTTCTTCGTCTACTGCCCGGGCAGGCGACCTTCTCACCCGTCTGCTCGCGGTTCCCGCACGCCGTGGGCGGGTGACTCATGTGGAACACGTTCCCGCACGTCAGGCGAGTGCGGCGAGATGGCCGGAATGGGCCCCTGATCTGCTGGTCTCGCGGCTGCGCCTGCAGGGGATCACCGGCCTTTGGGAACACCAGCTTCAGGCCGCCGAACTGGTTAAACGTGGCCAAAACGTGATCATTGCCACAGGGACCGCGTCCGGGAAGTCCCTGGCCTACCTCGTGCCGGCCATCACGGAGATCTTCTCCGGCGGCACCGTGCTCTACCTCACCCCGACCAAGGCACTCGCCGCCGACCAGCTCACGGCCCTGCGGAAGCTGCGGCTGACGCAGGTGCGCGCCGCCACGTACGACGGGGACACCCCGCCCGAGGAACGCCGGTGGGTCCGCCAGAACGCCAACTACGTGCTGACCAACCCGGACATGCTGCACAGGTCGATTCTGCCCCGGCACTCGTCCTGGTCGTCCTTCTGGCGGCGGCTCCGGCTGGTGGTCGTGGACGAGTGCCACGGTTACCGGGGCGTCTTCGGCTCCCACGTGGCCCAAATCCTGCGGCGGCTGCGCCGGGTCGCCGCGAAGTACGGCTCGTCCCCCGTCTTCCTGCTCGCGTCCGCCACCGCGAGCGACCCCGCCGCCGCGGGAGCACGCCTGACGGGCCTTGAGATGGCCGAGGTGACCACGGACGCCTCCCCACGGGGTTCGACCACCTTCGCCCTGTGGGAGCCGCCTCTGACCGATCTACGCGGGGAGAGCGGGGCTCCCGTCCGCCGTACGGCCACGGCGGAGGCGGCCGACCTTCTGGCGGATCTCGTCATCGAGGACGTACGCACTCTCGCGTTCGTCCGTTCTCGACGGGCCGCGGAGGCCGTGGCCCTCACCGCCCGGCGCACGCTGGAGGAGGTCGAGGCCCTCCTCGACGCCGGTCCCGCGCCGTACGAGGAGGACGCCGGGGGCGTGCCGGGAGAGCCGGGCGGCCCGGACGGCCGGGCGGGCCGGGAGAGAAGACGGCTGGCCGACCGGGTCGCGGCCTACCGGGCGGGCTACCTGGCCGACGACCGGCGGGTCCTCGAAAAGGCCTTGCGGTCCGGCGAGCTGACCGCCCTGGCCACCACCAACGCGCTCGAACTCGGCGTCGACGTGTCGGGGCTCGACGCGGTCCTCATCGCCGGGTGGCCCGGCACCCGCGCCTCGCTGTGGCAGCAGGCGGGCCGGGCCGGCCGCGCGGGCCAGGACGCGCTGGCCGTGCTGATCGCCCGGGACGACCCGCTGGACACCTACATCGTCCATCACCCGGAGGCGGTGTTCGGGCAGCCGGTCGAGGCGATCGTCCTCGACCCCGACAACCCCTACGTCCTGGCGCCCCATCTGTGCGCGGCCGCCGCGGAGATCCCGCTGACCGAGGACGACCTGGAGATCTTCGGCCCGGCGGCGCGGGAGGTGCTCGACGACCTCGTGAGCCGCGGGCTGCTGCGCAAGCGGCCGACGGGGTGGTTCTGGACGAGCCGGGACCACGCGGCCGACCTGGCGGACATCCGCGGCTCGGGCGGCACGCCCGTCCAGGTCGTGGAGGCGTCCACCGGCCGCCTGCTCGGCACCGTCGACGAGCCGTCGGCGCACACCATGGTCCATCCCGGGGCCGTCTACCTGCACCAGAGCGAGACGTTCGTGGTGGAAATGCTCGACCTGGACGCGGGGGTCGCGCTGGTCACCGCCGCCGAACCGGACTACGCCACCTTCGCCCGGGACGTCACCGACATCCGGGTCATGGAGTCGCTGCGTTCACGGCCCTTCGGGCCGGGCACCCTGCACTTCGGGTCGGTGGAGGTCACTCGCCAGGTCGTTTCGTACCTCAAGCGGCGCACCCAGAGCGGGGAGGTCCTCGGCGAGGAGCCGCTCGACCTGCCGCCGCGCACGCTGTGCACCCGCGCCGTCTGGTGGACCCTGCCCACGCCCGCCCTCGCCGACCTGGTCCGGCCGGGACAGGCCGTGGATCTCGGCGGGGCCGCGCACGCGGCCGAGCACGCCTCGATCGGCCTGCTGCCGCTGTTCGCGACCTGCGACCGATGGGACATCGGAGGCGTGTCCACCGAGCTCCACCCCGACACGGGTTTGCTCACGGTCTTCGTGTACGACGGCCACGACGGAGGCGCGGGCTTCGCCGAGCGCGGGTACGCCCGGGCGACCGAATGGCTGACGGCCACGCGGGAGGCGATCGCCTCCTGCGAATGCGAACGCGGCTGCCCGTCCTGCATCCAGTCGCCCAAGTGCGGCAACGGCAACGAACCGCTCGACAAAGCCGGGGCGATCCGCCTCCTCGACATCCTTCTGGGCGCCTGACCCGGCACCGCGACGCCGCGTTCCGGGGCCGCCCCTTACCGGCGGCCCGGGACCTCTGCCCGGGGTTCCGGGCACGACGGCGCCGCGTCAAGAGTCGCGATGGCGGCCGGAGGAGTAGGGGTCGGAGTCCACCCAGACGTCTGGCTCGGGCTGGCGGAGAGGCGGCTCCGGCACCGGGTCGCCGACCGCCGCATCCGTGGACACAGTTGCGACGGACGAGGTGGTTCCACCGACCGGATGATCGTCGGAAATCGACGACAGCTCCCGATCGGACGGCATGGCCGACCAGCCCGTGTACGTGGACGTGCTCTCCGCCGCGCTCGCGCTCACGGCCGCGGATGCGCGTGTGGCCGCGGACGCGCCGTCCGCCCCGGCGACGCCCTCACCCCCGGCGGCGCTCTCCGTCACGGACACGCCCGCACTCGTTGAAACGCCCTCCCCCGCGCTCGTGCCCACGGCCGCGGACACGCCGTCCGCCCCAGGGACGCCCTCACCCCCGACTGCGCTTTCACTCCCGGGGCCGCTCTCCGACACGGATGTGCTCGTAAC
>JADGHC010000669.1 GCA_019689655.1 Microbispora sp. | reverse complement strand
GCCGGGCGCGTCGAAGGGAAAGCGGCGCGCCCGCTCCGGGCGCGGGGCGATGCCTTGCGGGCTCGGCTCCGCCGTCTCCAGGATGCCGCGGCCGAGCGCCGCGCCCTGCGCCAGGGCATCAATCCAGCCGACTGACCAGCTTGCCCCTGCCGCTTCCTCGAAGCCGGCCAGGAAGGCATCGAGATCCGCCATGCGGCGGCGGCGCACCACCAGCGCATTGGAGGGCACTGGCATCAGCCGCAGGCAGATGGCGGTGATGATGCCGGTCAGGCCGATGCCGCCGATGGTGGCGCGGAACAGGTCCGGATCCTCCGCCTCCGAGACGCGGCGTATCTCCCCGCCGGGCAGCAGCAGGTCGAGCCAGAGGACATGGTCGCCGAAGCAGCCGAGATGGTGCTGGTTCTTGCCATGCACATCATTGGCGACCGCGCCGCCCATGGTGACGAAGGCGGTGCCGGGCGAGACGGGCGGAAGCAGGCCGCGCGGCAGGAAGGTGTCGAGCAAGTCGGCGAAGGTGACGCCTGGCTCGACGGTCACGGTCGAGGCAGCCGGATCGAAGGCCAGGATGCGGTCGAGGCGCCCGGTCAGCACCACGGCCTCGCCGCCGTTCAGGCAGACATCGCCATAGCTGCGCCCGGCGCCATGGGCCAGCAGCCGGTGCCCTTCCGGCACTTCCAGCGCCGCCCGCAGCTCCCGCATCCGCTCTGGCCGCGCGGCGAGGCAGGGCGTGCGGGAGGTACGCCCCCAACTGGTGAGTTCAATCCGCTTCCAGCCCACCCCGCTGCTGCTTGCGGTGGTGCTGGTAGGCTCGATGGTCGCCATGTGCTGCATCGGCGGGGAGTGCCTCAGAGCGCCGCCAGGATCGCCGCGGCGATGATCGCGCCGATGGCCCAGCTCCAGGGATCGCGCAGGGCGAAGACCACCGGGTCGTCGCGCAGCAGGCGCCGGTGCGCGAGGAACCAGATCCGCGCCAGCCAGACGGAGAGCGCCGCAGGGGTGACGTAGAGCCAAGCGGCCGTGTGGTACATGCGCGACGGCCAGGCTTCGTCCGCGACGAACAGGATCATGATCTGCAGCGACGCCATCGCGGCGGCGGCACCGAAGCCCAGCGTCAGCGGCCAGTCATCCACCTGGTAGCCGCGGCGCGCCAGCGTGGTGCCGGAGTGGCGCGCCTCCATCAGCTCGCAATGGCGCTTGCTCAGCGCGAGGGAGAGGAAGAAGAAGCCAGCGAAGGACATCAGCCAGGGCGAGTAGGGCACCTCCGCCAGCTCCACGCCGAGCGCCAGGCGCAGCGTGAACAGCCCCGCGATCACCAGCGTGTCGAGCAGCGGGACGGCCTTCAGCCGGCTGGAATAGGCCAGGGAGATCGCGACATAGGCGGCGATGCCCGCGGCGATCGTCGGCCCGAGCGCCGCGGCCCCGACAAGCCCCGTCAGGATCAGGCCGGCGGCCGTGCCCAGGCCGAGCAGGACCGGGATCCGCCCGGCGGCGAGCGCGCGCCGCCGCTTGGTGGCGTGCAGCCGGTCCGCCGTGAGATCCGCGAGATCGTTCAACAGATAGGTCCCGGAGGCCGTCAGGCCGAGGGCCAGCAGCCCGGCGACGCAGCGCAGGATCGCTCCGGCATCGCCCAGCCGGTGCGCGAGGATCAGCGGCACGAAGAGCAGCAGGTTCTTCGACCACTGATGGATCCGCAGGGCGGCAAGCCAGTCCGCCAGGCGCGGCCGCTGGCGGGGGAATTCGGCCAGCACCTCCTTGCCGAGGCGCAATACGGCGGCGGCGACGCGCGGGCTCGCATTCACCAGGACGACTGCCTGCGCCGCGGCGAAGACCTCCAGATCCACGCTGCTGTCGCCCGCATAGGTGAAGCCGCCGGGGAAGCGCCGGCGCAGGAAGGCCGCCTTCTCCCCGCTGCGGAGGTTGCGGCGGCCGTCGCTGCCGGTCGCGGAATCGAAGATGCCGAGATGCGCCGCCACGGCATCGGCGACGCGCTGATCGGCAGCGGTCACCAGATGCAGGCTGCGGCCCGCGGCGTGCTGTCCCTGCAGCCATTCGAGGAAGGACAGGCGCAGCGGCAGCGCCTCCGCCAGAGGCGGCACGATTTCCGTGACCCGCCGCTTGAACGCGGCACGTCCCTCGGCGAGCGCGGTGAAGAGGCGTGGAAGGGTGGCTGGGTGGCGCAGCAGCGCACAGACCAGGCCTTCATGCAGCACATCCGTTGCCAGCAGCGTCCCATCCAGATCGACGGCAAGCGGCAGCAGGTCGCTCCGCCCCTCGGTGGTCAGGGTAGACCGCGTTTCGTACATCACCCCCTCCACGGCCGGGACGTTCGCTTCCGGCATCAAGGCCACCCAATGGCGATCAGTGGTAATGCAATTGCCGTGATGAGACGCGATTGCGCGCGGAAGTGTATCGCGACGGCGCGATATTTGGGCCCGTAGTTGACGTGATCCGGGAAGGGCATCGCGTGCCCCGGAATGTGCTGATGCCCAAACAAGACAACTTTACCGGTCCAAGCGCGAGCCATGGGTTGTTTCACTTGTGCCACGCCTTCGGATTGTTGCTAACTTTGCCTCCGAAATCGTCTGATTGGGAAATAACATGCGCGGGCCCTTCGCGAAAGGATCGGGAGCAGCAACGTTCCGGGCCGGACAGCCTTTCGCCACGCACGCCCGCCAGCTCAGCGGGGACGAAAAGGTCGTGCCGGACTGCGTGGGGACCGCGGCGCCACGGCAGGACGGGGGCAGGTCGGCCCGGACTCCGACATTCACCGTCTCGATCTGCACGCATGACCGTCCGCATTACGTGCGCTCCTGCCTCGAAAGCCTGCGGCGGCAGAGCGTGGGGCTGGATGCCTTCGACATCCTGGTCGTGGACAGCTGCTCTCCGGCCGAAGTCGGGGAGCAATTGCGCGAGATGGTGGCGGCCATGCCGAATGCCCGGCTGGTCCGCACGGAGCGGCTTGGGGCCAGCATCGCCCGCAACCTGGCCATCGCCTCCACGACGGCCGACTATCTGCTCTTCATCGACGACGATGCGATCGCCGCGCCCGACTGGGTCGAGCAGGTCCGGCGCGTGATCATGGAGCATGACCCATGGCCCGCCGTCCTCGGCGGACGGGTCCTG
>JADGHC010000668.1 GCA_019689655.1 Microbispora sp. | reverse complement strand
CGGGCGGGCAGACCAGGCTGCCCATGCTGTTCGCGTACGAGGAGGCGTTCCGGTACGGCTTTTTCGGCTACGCCGCGACGCTCGGCGTGGCCATCACGATCGTCGTGCTGGCCGTGCTCGGCCTGTACCTGTGGCGTCAGACGCGGGAGGCGGACTGACATGACCCGCGCGCTGAAGTATCTCGCCCTGCTGGGTTACATCGCGTTCCTGGCGTTCCCGCTGCTGTGGCTGCTGTCGACGGCGCTGAAGACACCCCGGGAGATGGCGCTGCTCGACCCCACCTGGATCCCGCGGCACCCCACGCTGGCCAACTTCGCCGACGCCTTCGGCGAGCAGGACCTGGTCGGCGCCGGGCTGCGCAGCCTCATCGTGGCGGTCGGCACCGCCGTGATCACGGTGGTGCTCGCGCTGCCCGCGGCGTACGCGCTGGCCCGCTTCCGCGGCGCGGCCGGCAAGATCGCCATCGGCTGGGTGCTGGTCAGCCAGGTCTTCCCGGTCGTCCTCGTCGTCATCCCGCTGTTCATGGTGCTGCGGCGGCTCGACCTGGTGAACACCCTCGCCGGGCTCACCATCGTGCACGTCACGTTCGTCATGCCGTTCGCGCTGTGGATGCTGCGCGGATACGTGCGGGCGGTGCCGCGCGAGCTGGAGGAGGCGGCGGCCGTGGACGGCGCGGGACGGCTGCGCGCGCTGGCCGCCGTCGTGGCCCCGCTGCTCGCGCCCGGCGTGGTGGCGACGCTGCTGTTCAGCTTCATCTCGTCCTGGAACGAGTTCCTGTTCGCCCTCGTGGTCCTCAAGGAACCCGAGGTGGAGACCCTTCCGCTGACGCTGGTGCGCTTCATCGGCCCGGAAGGGGTCGCCCGGCTCGGCCCGCTGGCCGCGGCGTCGCTGCTCGCGACGGTGCCGAGCCTCGTCTTCTTCGCGATCATTCAGCGGCGCCTGCGGTCCGGCCTGATGGCCGGGGCCGTCAAGGGCTGACCGCGTGGCGACACCTGTAAGGAGAAATCAATGAGCGAGCGTTTCGAGCGAATCGCGAGACGCGGCGGCCGGCGAGTGCCGGTCCGGACCGAAGGCGAGGCGGCGGCATGAGGCGCCTGGGTGCCGCACTGGCCGTGGCGGCGATCGCGCTCGCCGCCGGATGCGGAAGCGGCGGAGGCGGCGGCGAGACCGCCTCCGGGCCGGTGAAGCTGCGCTTCCTCAGCCTGGCCTGGCAGAAGGAGTCGGTCGAGGCCAACAAGCAGATCGTCGCCGACTGGAACAAGGCCAACCCGAACATCCAGGTCGAGTACGTCCAGGGGAGCTGGGACAACGTCAACGACCAGCTCGTGACGTCGTTCGAGGCCGGCGACCCGCCGGACGTCATCCACGACGACTCCCCGGCGCTGGCGAGCTTCGCCTCGCGGGGCTACCTGCTCGACCTCACCGGCAAGCTGCCCGCCGAGCTGAAAAACGACATCCCGCAGGCCGCGTGGGACACCGTCACCTTCTCCGACGGCAAGAGCGGCCAGGGCGTGTACGGCGTGCCGTTCCTGCAGGAGTCGCAGGTGCTCCTCGCCAACAAGAAGCTGCTCGACGCCGCCGGTGTGCGCATCCCCACCCCGGACAACCCGTGGACGTGGGACGAGTTCGCCGACGTGGCGAAGAAGCTCACCAAGAAGGGCACCTACGGCGTGGCCTGGCCGATGAAGTCGCCGGTCAACAAGGTGCTGAACCTGGCGCTGAACTTCGGCGGCACCTTCTTCCAGACGCAGAACGGCACGACCACGGTGAAGGTCGGGCCGCAGGAGCGCGAGGTGCTCAAGCGCATCCACGACCAGCTCTACACCGACAAGTCGGCCGACCCGTCCGCGCTCGGCATGGGCACCGCCGACCCGCTGCCGGGCTTCTTCGCCGGCAAGTACGCGATCATCCCGGCCGGCGTGTACCTGCGCCAGCAGGTCGCCGAGCAGGCGCCGAGCGGGTTCGACTGGGTCACGCTGCCGCCGCTGAAGGGCGTCACCTCCCAGCAGGGCGCGGTCTCCCAGACCCTGTCGGTCGCGGCCGACAGCGAGCACCCCGACGAGGCGATGAAGTTCATCGCCTACTTCCTGAACGGCCCCAACCAGGCGAAGCTCGCCAAGGGCGACTGGCTGCTGCCCACCAGCACGAGCGCCGCCGAGGACCCCGCGCTGACCACGAAGGAGAACGGCTGGGACGTCGCCACCGCTTCGGCGAAGGACCTCGTCGTCGCGCCGTTCCTCAAGGTGAACGGTTACGACGAGTGGAAGAACAAGGTGGCGACGCCGGCGATGCAGGAGTACTTCGCCGACAAGATCAGCCTGGACGAGCTCGCCAACCGGCTCGTCGAGGAGGGGAACAAGGTGCTGGAGCGGTACAACCGGTGATCTCCGTCCGTGACCGCGCCCGGGGCTGCCTGCTGGGCCTGGCCGCCGGCGACGCCCTGGGCGCTCCCGCGGAGAACCTCACCCCGGAGGAGATCGCCGCCCGGTGGGGCGTGCTCACCGAGATCGAGGGCGGCGGCACCGACGACACGGAGTACACGATCTTCGCCGCCACGCTGCTGCTGCGCCACGGCCACGCGCTCACCTCCGAGGACGTGGCGCGGGCCTGGCGCGAGGAGATCGTGGCGCGGCTCGACGGGCCGATGCGCGGTGCCGGGTTCTCCGAGCTCGGCACCGTCGAGGCGCTGCGCCGCGGCCTGGAGCCGCCGCTGACCGGCCGGTGGCACGCCCACGGCTGGTCCGACGGCCTGGCCATGCGCGCGGCGCCGTACGGGATCTTCGCCGCGGGCGACCCCGGCGAGGCGGCGCGGCTGGTGGAGGCCGACGGGCGGGTGAGCCACACCGGCGAGGGGATACTCGGCGGCCGGGCGGTGGCCGCGGCGGTCGCGGTCGCGATGACCGGCGCGCCGCCCGGCGAGGTGGCCGGAGCGGCGCTGCGGGCGGTGCCCGAGGACTCCTGGACGGCCCGCAACCTCCGCGCCGCGCTCGACGTCGCCGCCCGCACGCCCCGCCACCTCCTGGGACGCGCCCTGCACGACACGGTCGTGGCCGCGCACTACCCGTGGACGGACCTGGCGCCGGAGGCGGTCGCCCTCGCGTTCGCCGCGTACGTGGCGGGCGGCGGGGAGG
>JADGHC010000667.1 GCA_019689655.1 Microbispora sp. | reverse complement strand
ACGCGGGCGACCTCGCGCTCTGCCTGAGCATGCTCAGGGACACCGAGCTGGCGCTGCCCGCGCCGCCGGACGGGGGCGCCGCCTGGCCGACGATCACCGCGCCCGACCGGGTGTGGCTGCCCGCCTACACGTCGGTTGAGGCGATGCGGGCGGCCACGGGACAGTCCCGGGTCAGGATCACCTCGCTGGTCGAGCTGGCCGCCGGGTGGCCCGACCCCCGATGGGGCCTGGCAGTCAACCCAGGTTTGCCGGTGCACTTCCTGCTCGAACCGGGCACCGTCGCCAGGCTCGCGGTCCCCACCCTCGCCCAGGACCGCATGGCGGAGCCCGAGCCCGCGCTGCCGGTCGTGCAGAAGCCGCTGACGCCGCACGACCTGCGGGCCTACCTCGGCGAGGGGGAGTCGCGGGTCTCCGGCTACTGCCACCACGCGCTCGACGTCGCGCACGTGACGACGCCGGCCGTGCTCGCCGACGCCATCGGCCGGGGCGGGGACGACGACCTGCTCAGCGCGGAGGGCTCGCTGTTCCTGCTGCGGTGGCGCACGGTGGGGCTGAACCTCTACCGCACGCCGTACGGTGGGACCGACGAGGCGGGCATGGCGGCGGTGGCGGGCTGGGTCATCGAGGAGCCGCCGTTCGTCGGCATGGGCCTCGCGCCGAACGTGGACTCCCTGGTCCGGGAGTACAAAGTGGACTCCGTACGGCTGCCGCACGGCTCGGAGATCGTCGAACTGTCCGCGGCGGGAACCGAGGTCGTGCGGGCGGTGTACGACGGCGACCTCGGCCGCTGGCTGCCCGGCGAGCACCCGGCGCACGTCCCGGCGAGCCGCTACCAGGCGCGCTGGCGGGGGACCGGTTTTCCGGCCAATCCCGATCCCGGGCACGACGGGCTGCGGATCCGGCTGCTCGGCGATCGGCCCGCCGAGGGGTTCGAGGAGCGTGCCCGGGGCCTCTTCGTGCGATCGGTGCCCGCCGAGGAGTGCGAGGCCGTCGTCCACGTCACCCGCGTGTGCGAGTGGCGCGGCGCCCCCTGCGTCGTACGCGACGAGCGCGCGGGTGAGCTGCTGCTCGAATACACCGGCGGGCGGCTGCCGGTGGCGCGGGCGCTCGGCATGGAGCGGATCGAGCGCGGCGTCCACCGCCGCTGGGTGGCCCGCGCCGAGGTGAGCGGGCTGCGCGAGCATGCCGAGCCGCTCGACCTGGGGCTCTACGCCGTAGTCTGATCGCCGTAGTCTCGGGACGGCACGGATCGGAGGGGCGAACGCGGATGGGCGAGACCGATCCGCACATTCACGTCGAGCGGAACGTGATGCGGGCCGGCGCCGCCTACCGCAATCTGCTCGCGTCGACGTTCGGCCGCGTGCCCGACGCGCCGGGCACCGTCACCACCGGGTGCGGACTGCGGGTGCCGTTGGCGATGACCTCGATCCGTCCGGAAAGCGTCACCTGCCTCGCCTGCCGGGAACACGCCGGGCAGGAGCTTTTGCGGTACGCGGAGCAGGTGGAGCGCCTCGGCCGCATGCCCGGTGCGCCCCTCCCCGGCGACCAGGCGGTCAAGGTCGTGCGATGGGCCAGGGACCTCGCGGACCGGTTCTCCGGAGGGTAGTCCGCCGCCGTCCGGCCGGGAGAGCCGGGCTCGCGCGTACGAGTACCGGAAGGCCGCGCCTCCGGTAAATCGGGGATGTTACGCCACTAGCCCAATATGCGTTCACGGTGTGATAATCCCCGATATTGGCCATAGATCATCATCGAGGGGAACACGGGCGGTCGGGGTGATGAACATGAACGGGGGAGAGGCGCCCGACGCCGCCGGAATGCGGGCCTATGTCGAGGAGCTGCGGGCCACGTTCATGCGCCTGCAGGAGGAGGTGCCCGCCCTGCACGAGAAGGCGCGTGCCGTGCAGGTGACGGAGAAGTCGCGTGACGGGCTCGTGGCGGCCACGGTCGGGGCGAACGGCGACCTGATCAGGCTCGACCTCGACCCGCGCATCTACCGCCGGCAGGACGCGCGCGGCCTGGCGGACACGATCACGCGCACCATCCACGCCGCCGCGGCCAAGGCCCGGGATCGGGTCGTCGAGATCTTCGCGCCGCTCATCCCAGCCGAGCAGATGAGGGCGCATATCCGCGGTGACCTCGACGCCGTGCTCGAACAGATGTCGCTGCAGATGCCGAAGCGGAGGCCGGAGAGCCCATGAGTGAGCCGTTCGAGGTGAACTACGTCGACATCCGCCCCCAGCAGCTCGCGAAGGGCCTGTCGCAGTGGCATGTCGCGACGACCGACGCGGAGAGCGGCTACGCCGCCTGCCTGCGGGAGATCCGACGGCTCAACGCCGCCGAGCCGTGGGGGCGAGATGCGGCCGGCCAGGCCTTTCACGCTGCCTACATGCAGGGCGACGGGCCGAACGTGGTGATGAAGCGTGGTGAGGAGCTCATTGCGAAGGTCGTCGAGCTCGGCCCGATCGTACGGCGCGGCGCGGAGAACGCACGGGGAATGGACGGTGAACGGGCAAGGGAGTTGCGCGAGATCCTGAAGCGAATCTGACGATGACGCACACCTCCCCGGCTGTCGCCGCCAAACCGGACACGACGAACGGCGACGTCACCTCGGCCGGCGGCAGGCTGCCCAAGCTCGCCGACGGCGGCGGTTCGGTCGTCGACGTCATCCCGGCCTGGGGCGAGTCGCTGCCCGCCTGGACCGACGACTTCGTGGCTCTGTTCACGGCGGGCCAGGCGTGGCCCGAGGCGAGCGAGAGACTGCTGTGGGAGCTCGCCCGGGCGCACCACGGCGCGACCGGGCACGTCATCGGTTCCGTCGACTCGGTGGGAAGCGCCGCCGCCGCCGTGCTCGCCGGCATGCGGGGCCCCTCGACCCAGGTGTTCCTCGACCGGCTCGGCCATAACTACTCGGACAACGACGGTCTCATCAAAGTGGCGCAGGACCACTTCACCTATGCGGCGAAAACCGACGGCTTCGCCCGGGAGACGCAGTACTCCAAGCTGCAGGTCAACGCGGTGTTCTGGATCTCGCTGATCGCCGTGTTCATCGCGCTGGTCGCGGCCTTCTACTCCGCCGGGAGCTCCGCCAGGTTCATCGGGCCGATCGCCGCCCGCGCACGGGCCGAGACGGAC
>JADGHC010000666.1 GCA_019689655.1 Microbispora sp. | reverse complement strand
TGACGTGCCGCGCGACCCCGTACAACCAGGGCAGGACGTCGTTGTCGTCCTGCGGCATGTCCTCCATCCTGCGCCAGGCGACAGAGAAGGTTTCCCCGGCGATGTCACCGGCGGTGTCCTTTCCCACCCGGCGTGCCGCATAGCGCAGCACGCTTTCGTAGCAGGTGTCGAAAATACGGGTGAATCTGATCACCTGCTCTGACATTCATCCCGCCCTCCGCCTATCCAGCTGCACCTGTCTATGTCCGGCAGCACCGTCCGGATGACATCCCGCTCGAAAAGACAGAGCAGCCCCGGCAGCGGTGACTGCGTGTTCGGCTACCTTCCGGACGCGGCGGTTCCGGTCCGGCCGCTCCCGCCGAGTGCGGGACAATGCGACCCATGACGAATCCTCCCGGAGGCGCCACGGGCCGGCCGCCCGGCGTGCAGCTCGACGCCGTGCTCGAGCGGATCACGTACGCCAACGAGGAGACCGGCTACACGATCGCCAGGGTCGCCACCGAGCGGTCCGGCAACGAGCTGCTGACCGTCGTCGGGCCGCTGCTCGGGGCGCAGGTGGGGGAGTCGCTGCGGCTCACCGGGCGGTGGAGCTCCCACCCCAAGTACGGCCGGCAGTTCGAGGTCTGGTCATACACCACGGTCTTGCCGGCGACGATCCAGGGGATCCAGCGTTACCTGGGTTCGGGCCTGATCAAGGGCATCGGCCCGAAGATGGCCGAACGCATCGTGGACCATTTCGGCACCGACACGCTGCGGGTCATCGAGGAGGAGCCCGAGCGCCTGGTCGAGGTCCCCGGCCTCGGCCCGAAGCGGACCAAGATGATCGCCACGGCCTGGGAGGAACAGAAGATCATCAAAGAGGTGATGATCTTCCTGCAGGGCGTCGGGGTGTCCACCTCCATCGCCGTGCGCATCTTCAAGCAGTACGGCGAGAACTCCATCGACGTGGTCCGCAAGGAGCCCTACCGGCTCGCCGACGACGTGTGGGGCATCGGGTTCAAGACGGCCGACACCATCGCGCAGGCCGTGGGCATCCCGCACGACAGCCCCGAGCGGGTCAAGGCCGGGCTGCGCTACACGCTGTCGCAGGCCGCCGACGACGGCCACTGCTACCTGCCCGCCCCCAACCTGGTCGCCGACGCCGTCAAGATCCTCGACGTGCCGCCCGACCTGACCGCCGCCTGCCTGGAGGAGCTCGTCGCGGAGGAAGGCGTGATCCGCGAGGAGATCCCCGCCCGAGGAGGCGGCGACACCGACGACAGCACGGTCCCCGCGATCTACCTCGTCCCCTTCCACCGCGCCGAGCTGTCGCTGGCCGGCACGCTGCGCTCGCTGCTGACCTGCCCCCACGACCGGCTCTCGGCGTTCGCGGACGTGGACTGGGCGGCCGCCTTCGACTGGCTGCGCGCCCGCACCGGCGCCGACCTCGCGCCCGAGCAGGCCCAGGCCGTACGGCTCGCGCTGACCGAGAAGGTCGCCGTGCTGACCGGCGGGCCCGGCTGTGGCAAGAGCTTCACCGTGCGCTCGGTGGTGACCTTGGCCCGCGCGAAGCGGGCCAAGGTGATCCTGGCCGCCCCGACCGGCCGGGCGGCCAAGCGGCTGGCGGAGCTGACCGGCCACGAGGCCACCACCGTGCACCGTCTGCTGCAGCTTCGCCCCGGCGGCGACCCCACCTTCGACCGCGACAACCCCCTCGACGCCGACCTGGTCGTGGTGGACGAGGCGTCCATGCTCGACCTGCTGCTGGCCAACAAGCTCGCCAAGGCCGTCGCCCCCGGAGCGCACCTGCTGTTCGTCGGCGACGTCGACCAGCTCCCCTCGGTCGGCGCCGGGGAGGTGCTGCGCGACCTGCTGGCCGCGCCCGGCATCCCCCGGGTGCGCCTGACGCAGATCTTCCGCCAGGCGCAGGAGTCGGGCGTGGTCGTCAACGCCCACCGCGTCAACACCGGACAGCATCCCCTGGTCCGGGAGTTCCCCGACTTCTTCCTGTTCCCCTGCGAGGAGCCGGAGGAGATCGCCGCCCTCACCGTGGACGTGGTCGCCCGGCGCATCCCGCGCAAGTTCGGGCTCAACCCGCGCCGGGACGTGCAGGTGCTGACGCCGATGCACCGCGGCGCGGCCGGCGCGGGCGCGCTCAACATCGCCCTGCAGGAGGCGCTGACTCCCGCCCGCGAGGGCATGCCGGAGCGCCGGTATGGCGGGCGGGTCTTCCGCGTCGGCGACAAGGTCACCCAGCTGCGCAACAACTACGACAAGGGCGCGGCGGGGGTGTTCAACGGCACGGTCGGCGTGGTCACCGCGATCAGCCCCGAGGAGAGCAAGCTGACCGTGCTGACCGACGAGGACGAGAGCGTCGACTACTCCTTCGACGAGCTCGACGAGCTCGCCCACGCCTACGCGGTCAGCATCCACCGCTCCCAGGGCAGCGAGTATCCGGCGGTGGTCATCCCGCTGGCCACCAGCGCCTGGATGATGCTGCAGCGCAACCTGCTCTACACCGCCATCACCCGGGCCAAGAAGCTCGTGGTCATCGTCGGGTCGCGGCGGGCGCTCGGCCAGGCCGTGCGCACGCGGGGGGCGGGCCGCCGCCACACGGGGCTCACCCACCGCCTCCGCGTGCCCTGACCGGCGCCCGCCCGGTCTGCGTCAGTACTGCGACACGTAGGTCACGAACGACGGCTGGTCGACCCGCGTGGTGCCCTTGTAGCAGACCACGTCACGCACGTAGGCGTCGCCGCCGAAGGTCCTCCACAACGTGAGCAGGTTGCAGTACTCCGGTCCCGTGCCGTACGCCGTCACCTGGACGTTGTCGGGAGTCATGCCGACCTTGGGGAAGGACACCAGGCGCATGCCCGGCCCGGCGGTCTGCACGGTGTTGGTTGCGCCCTGGGAGTTGAAGTTGACCCCGGCGGGGAGCGGCGCGTACGGCCCGGGGTTGGCCGGGAGGTTGTCGAAGGTGTAGGCGAACAGCTTCGGCGGCGCGAACGCCCCGGTGATCGCCCGCTCCCGCTGGTAGGTGAGGGTCCAGCCGGTGTCGTACGGCTTGTCGGCCACGTCGTGGCACAGCACCCGGATCTTCTGCCCCGACGGATCCGAGCCCCATTCGCCCACCTTGCACCGCGCCGGCTTGGCGG
>JADGHC010000665.1 GCA_019689655.1 Microbispora sp. | reverse complement strand
GCGATGGCGACGATCTGGCGCGGCGGCTGCATCATCAGGGCGCGTTTCCTCGACCGGATCAAGGCCGCCTACGACGCGGACCCGAACCTGCCGACGCTGCTGGTCGATCCCGCCTTCGCCCGGGCGCTGGAGGAGGCCCAGGAGTCGTGGCGGCGGGTCGTGGCGACGGCGGCGACGATCGGGGTGCCCACGCCGGGCTTCTCCTCCGCGCTCGCCTACTACGACGGGCTGCGCCGCGACCGGCTGCCCGCGGCGCTGCTGCAGGGGCTGCGGGACTTCTTCGGCGCGCACACCTACCGGAGGATCGACCGGGAGGGCTCCTTCCACACCGACTGGCCGGGCGACCGGACCGAGCGGCCCGCCTGATCCCGCACAAGCGGTACGGCGCACGCCCCGGGGGCATGCGCCGTACCGGCCGTGGATCGGTCTACTCGAAGGCGGCGGTCACCGGCTCCGCCTTCTCCCCGGCGGCGGCGCCGGTCGCGCGCCCGCGCAGCGGGACGTGCTTGATGAACAGGGCGATCACCGGGACGATCACGGCGAACACCACCGACCACAGGAAGACTCCCGCGATCGTGTTGGCGAGCGCCTCCAGGAAGCCCGCCTTCACCGCCGGCGGAAGGCTGTTGAGCACCTCCCGGTTGATCTGCCCGCCGCCGGAGCCGGCGGTCATGCCGGCCGCCTGCGCGCCGAACTTGGCGGCGAGCTCGTCGGCGAGGCGGCTGTTGAAGATCGCGCCGAACAGCGAGATGCCGAACGAACCGCCGATGGAGCGGAAGAACGTGGAGGCGCTGCTGGCCACGCCGAGGTCCTTCTGCTCGACGCTGTTCTGCGCGATCAGCATGGTCGTCTGCATCAGGAAGCCCATGCCGAGACCGAGGACGGCGATGTAGACGCCGGTCCGCCAGGACGGGGTGTGGACGTCCTGCGTCGACAGCAGCCACATCCCGAACGCCATGATCACGCCGCCGATCACCGGGTAGGGCTTGTACTTGCCCGTCTTGGTGATCGCCCGGCCGACGAACAGCGACACGACCATGGACGAGGCCATCATCGGCAGCAGGAGCAGCCCGGAGTTGGTGGCCGTCGAACCCTGCACGATCTGCTGGAACAGCGGCAGGAAGGTGATCGCGCCGAACATCGCGAAGCCGAGCAGGAAGCCGAGCACGTTGATCAGCGTGAAGTTCCGGTTGGCGAACACGTGCAGCGGCAGGATCGGCTCGGCCGCCCGGCGCTCGATCGGGATGAACACGATCAGCGCGACGATCGCCAGAGCGGCCAGCCCGAGGATCTGCCAGGAGCCCCAGGGGTATCCGTGCTCCTGACCACCCCACGAGGTGATCAGTACGATCGCCGTGATGGCCACGGTGAGGACGCCCGCGCCGAGCCAGTCGATGCGGTGCTCGGTGCGATGCTTGGGCAGGTGCAGCTTGAGGATCAGCCAGATCAGCGCCACGCCGCCGATCGGGAGGTTCACGTAGAAAGCCCAGCGCCAGTTGAGGTTGTCGGTGATGAACCCGCCGACGAGGGGCCCGGCGATCATGGCGAGCGACATGATCGCCGCCATGATGCCCTGGTACTGACCCCGCTCACGCGGCGGGACCAGGTCACCGATGATCGACATCACGCCGACGATGAGCCCGCCGGCGCCGAGGCCCTGCAGCGCACGGAAGGCGATCAGCTCGATCATGCCGTCGCCGGTGCCGCCGAACAGCGACGAGCCCGCCATGCCGCACAGCGCGGAACCGGCCAGGAAGATGACGATCGAGCTCAGGAAGATGTTCTTGCGGCCGTAGAGGTCGCCGAGCTTGCCCCAGATGGGCGTGGAGACCGTGGTGCCGAGCACGTAGGCGGTGGTGACCCAGGTGAAGTACTCCAGGCCGTTGAGTTCCCCGACGATCCTCGGCATCGCCGTACCGACGATCATGTTGTCCAGCATCGCCAGCATCATCGGCCAGCATCAGCCCGGGTAAAACGATCATCACTTCCCGAGACCGGCCGGGCGCGGCCGCGGTCTCCGTCGTCATGGGTGCCCCCTTTGAACAAATTACTTACTTGCCGCCAGGCTAGTGCCCGAGGCACGGTATTGTGCTTACTTGCCGGCCGTCAAGTTAAATTAGGAACAACAGGAAATGGGTGCTCAGACCGACACGCGCAGTCGCATCCAGGATGTCGCGATCAAGCTCTTCACCGAGCAGGGCTACGAGGCGACGTCGCTCCGGGAGATAGCGGAGGTCCTCGGCGTGACCAAGGCGGCACTTTACTACCACTTCCGGACAAAGGAAGACATCGTCGCAAGCCTGATCGAGGACCGGATCAAGACGCTGGACGAGCTGATCGCGTGGGCCAGCCAGCACCCCCGCACGGCGGAGAGCCGCCGGGAGCTGGTCCGGCGCTACTCCGCGCAGATGACCCGCGGCCGCCACCTCGAGGTCATGCAGTTCATGGACCGCAACAAGACCGCGCTGCAGGGGCACGCCAAGGTGGAGCTGATGCGGGAGCGCATGGGCGAGCTGATGCGGGCGTTGTGCGAGCCCGGCGATCCCCTGCCGGTCAGGCTGCGCCGCTCGATGGCGCTGTTCGCGATGCACGCGGCCTGGCACTTCATCAGGGACGACTCGTTGACCGAGGAGGAGCGCAGCCGGGCGGGCCTGGAAGTGGCCCTGGAGCTTGTCAGTTGACGCGCGGGAACACCGGGAAGGATGGTCGGCATGCTTTTCGGACAGGAACACGTCAAGCGCTACATCGAGACCGACGGCGAGGAGGGCCACGACTGGCAGGGCACCACGGTGGCCATCCTCACGACCAAGGGCCGCAAGACCGGGCAGCTCCGCAGCACTCCGCTGATCTATCAGCCGTACGGCGACGCCTACCTCGTGGTCGCCTCGAAGGGCGGTGCCGACGAGCACCCGCAGTGGTACCTCAACCTCCGGGCGAACCCCGAGGTCGAGTTCCAGATCAAGGGTGACAAGTTCAAGGCGCGGGCCCGTACGGCGACCCCGGAGGAGCGGCCCGCCATGTGGCGGACGATGACCGCCACCTGGCCGGCGTACGACGAGTACGCCGCCAAGACCGACCGGGAGATCCCGATCGTCGTCATCGAGCGCGTGTGACGTGCCGCGGGCCTCGCCGGTCCCCCGCCGG
>JADGHC010000664.1 GCA_019689655.1 Microbispora sp. | reverse complement strand
GGCGTCGGGCCGGTAAGGGCCGCCGGCGTCAGGCGGGTGACGGCTGCGGATGTCAGGCGGGCACGGGCTGTGCCACCTCCTCCGTCGTACGCCGCCGGACCTCGGGCAGGGTGAGCACGGCCAGGTTGACCACGGCCACCAGCGCTGCCGCCGTGAGCAGTGGTGCCGCCTCGCCGGCCCAGGCGGCGACCGGCGCGGCCGCCGCGAGCCCGACAGGCCGTGCCGCGAAGGAGATCAGGGCGTCGAACGACTCCACCCGGCCGAGGGCCTGCGGCTCCACGCGCCGCTGCACCACCGTCTCCCACAGCGGCATCAGCATCCCCAGGCCCAGCATGGCGACGACGTACGCGGCGGTCACGACCACGGCCGGCGCGGGCAACGCCGTGGGGAACGCGAAGGCGACGAGCGGGCACGCGTAGACCGCGGCGCCGACCGCCGCCACGGCGAGGGGCCGCCGGATCCGTAGCCTGGGAGCCACGAAGACACCGAGCACCGTCGCCACCGCTCCCGCCTGCGCGATGACCACCCAGACCGGCTCCCCTCCCAGGCTGCGTACGGCGATGACGGGACCGAGGGTCAGCAGGATGCCCGCCCCGAGGTGCCAGACACCGTGCCCGGCGACGCTGATCAGGAACCAGCGGTGCCGCCGCGCCTCGCGCCACCCTTCCCGCAGGTCGTGGAGGAAGTGATCGCGTTCGGCCGCCGGCCGGGGAGCCGTGACCAGGCCGCCCAGCGTCACCGCGGACCCGGCGAACAGCACCCCGGTCAGCAGGAAGGACCATCCGGGCCCTAGCCACAGCGTCAGGCCTCCGGCGAGCGCGGGACCGGCGATCTGGGCGACGCCGCCGGCCACTCCGATGTGGGCGTTCACCCGGAGCCGGCGCTCCGCCGGCACCACTCCGACGACCAGCGGTGACACCGCCGGGACGCCGAAGGCCACCGCGGCTCCGGTGAGCGCCGCAAGGCCCGCCATCAGTGCGATAGGGGGGTGCCCGATAAGGAGCAGAGACCCCAGTGCCACCTGGGCGGCGCAGCGGACCAGGTCGGCCACGAGGATCACCCGCCTCGGCGGGAAGCGGTCGGCGAACACTCCGCCGATCGGGAGCAGCAGGAGCATGGGCAGCATCTCGGCGGCGAGGACGACGCCGAGATCGAGGGCGGAGCCGGTCACTCTGATGACGGCGAGGGTGAGCCCGGTGGGGATGAGAGCCGTGGCGAGTGCCGCGACCGTCCGCCCGGCGATCAGACGTGCAATCATGCGACGCAACATATTTCGTCAGCGAAACTTTCGTCAACGTATTTTCGCCTGGCGTAGGATTGTCTCGTGGACGACTCGGTGGACCGGCACATCGCGCGGTGGCGCGGGAAGGCGCCCTTCGACGAACGCGTAGAGGCGATCGTCACGCGCATGCAGTTCCTGGTGAAGCACCTGGCCCAGGCGAAGGACAGCGCGCTCGCCGCGGTGGGCCTGCAGGACTTCGAGTACGAGACCCTTCACTGGCTCGGGGCCCGGGGAGAGGGCGGGCGTGCCACCCCGTCCGAGCTCGCCGCCGAACTGAAGGTCTCCCCCGCCGGCATGACGGGCCGCCTGGACACTCTGGAGAAGGCGGGGCTCATCCGGCGCATCCGCAGTGTGGAGGACCGCCGCCGGGTGGACGTGGAGCTGACGAGCGAGGGCCGCGCGATCTGGCTCAAGGCGATGGACCTGCGCGCCGAGGTCGAGAACGCGATGGTGGGTGTCCTGGGGCCGGACGACCAGGAGATCCTCGCGGCGCTGCTCAAGCGAATGCTGCTGCGCATGGAGAACCCCGGCCGCGCCTAATGGCAGCTACCGGGTCGGTCTGATCAAGCAGACCCGATCTGGTAGCCGCCGGTGAGTGAGCACTCCCCGCGCCTGGGCCGCTTGAGTCCTGCGGTCGTGCCCTCACCGGTGGGCAGGAGCCTTGATCGCTGATGGATGTCGTGCCCGATGGCGGAGTCAGCGCATGTTCCGGCTGGCCACGATCGTGTGGACGGCCTTCTCCAGCGCGTACGCCGGGTCGGTGCCGCCGCCCTTGACCTGTTCGTCGGCGACGGCCACGGCCTGCAGGGCGGCGGAGATCCCCTCCGGCCCCCAGCCGGCCAGCTGGCGCTTCACCCGATCGATCTTCCAGGGCGGCATGCCCACATGGCTCGCGAGCTGGCCACCACGCAGGTTGCGCGGTGCCCCGCCCACCTTCGCCAGCGACCGCAGGCCGCCGGCGAGCGCGCTGACGATCAGCACCGGCGCCACACCCGTGGCGAGAGCCCAGCGGACCTGCTCGAGCGCCTCCCCCAGGCGGCCCTCGATCGCCAGGTCGGCGATGGTGAAGCCACTGACCTCGGCACGTCCCCGGTAGTACTTCGCGACCGCCGCCTCGTCGATGGTCTTGCCCTCGGTGTCGAAGGCGAGCTGATTGCACGCGGCCGCCAGTTCGCGCAGGTCGCTGCCCACCGCGTCGAGCAGCGCCTGGGCGGCGGCGGGCGAGATCGAGCGGCCCTCCCTGCGGAACTCCGCCTTGATGAAGTCGAGCCGCTCCCCCGCCTTCGTCGGCTTGGCCACGGTCACGACGTCGGCGCCCGCCTTCTTCACGCCGTCCACCAGGGCCTTCCCCTTGGCCCCGCCGGGGTGGACCAGCACCAGCACCGTGTCGTCGGCCGGCTGGGCGGTGTACTTCACGATTTCGGCGATGACGTCCTTCGAGAGGTCCTGGGCCCCGCGGATCACGATGATCGACCGGTCGCCGAACAACGAGGGGGAGGCGAGCCCGGTCAGCTCCCCCGGCTCGACCTTGCTCCCCTGAAGGTCGTGCAGCTCCGCGCCCGGGTCCTCCGCGCGTACGGCCGCCACGATGGCGCCGACGGCGCGCTCGGCCAGAAACTCCTCGTCACCGACGACCAGGGTCACGGGTGCTGGATTCGCCATGTGACGCAGCATGCCACGCCCCGCACGGCCGCGGCACATCCGCCTTCGGCACAGTGCCGGCCGGGCCTGCGGTGACTGCGACCGCAGCAGGGCGACACAGACGTTTGGGCACACGTTTCGGCACGCGGCGGCCCTCGGCCGCGTGGCCATGTGCCGCCCCCGCCCGTGGTTCATCGGCGCCGGGCGCCGCCGAGGCGGTGGTAGGTGAAGGCCCAGCGGTC
>JADGHC010000663.1 GCA_019689655.1 Microbispora sp. | reverse complement strand
GCGATGAGCCGGGCCGCGGCGGGCAAGGCAGGGTGGGCTCCGGTCCCGCGGCGCTGGCCGCTCCCGCCGCGGCCTCCTGGCTCACGGCGCTCGTGCTGCTCGGCTGCCCGGCCGTCGCCGGAGCCGTCGTGGCGTCGGCCGCCGCCGTCGCAGGCGTGGTCCTGTGGGCGGCGGCACGGCGCCGCGACAGCGCGGCGGTCGCCGGCAGGATCGCGCTGGCGGTGCTCGTGTCCGTGGCCGTTACGGCCACGGTGACGGCGTTCATGGTGCACGGGGTGACGACCGGGCCGGTGCCGGATCTGGCCCGCCGGGACGCCACGGTGACCGCCGAGGCCGAGATCAGCGACGATCCGCACATCCGGCAGCATCAGGGCGGGGTCGCCCGGCGGGAGACCGCGGTCGTCCGGGCGCGCATGATGCTGGTGTCGGCCGCCCGGGAGCGGTACGTCGTGGACGTGCCGGTTGTGCTGCTCGGGGCCGCCGAAGGGTGGCGTCCGCTGCTGCCGAGCCAGCGGGTCCGGGTGCGCGGCCGGTTGCGCCCGGCCGAGCCGGGAGAGCCGGTCGCGGCCGTGATGCTGGTGCGGGGTCCGCCCGAGCCCGTCGGCACGCCCTCGGCGGTGCAGCGCATGGCCGGGGCGGTGCGCGCCGGTCTTCGGGAGGCGAGCGACGTGCTGCCGGACGACCAGCGCGGCTTGCTGCCCGGCCTGGTCGTCGGCGACGTGTCCCGCCTGGATGAGGAGATCCGGCTCGACCTCGCGACGGCGGGGCTCGGCCACCTCACCGCGGTGTCCGGCAGCAATCTCGCGATCGTGGCGGGTGCGGTGCTGGTGCTCGGGCGCTTCGCCGGTCTGCCCTTGGCCCTGCGGGCCATCGTCGCGATCGTGGCGATGATCGCGTTCTCGGTCGTGGCGCGACCGTCGCCGAGCGTGCTGCGCGCCCTCGTCATGGGAGTGCTCGGCGCCGTGGCCCTCGGCACGGGCCGGTCCAAGGACGGTGTGGCCGCCCTGTCCGCGACCGTGCTCGGGCTGGTGGTGTTCGATCCCGGGTTGGCCCGGCAGTGGGGGTTCGCGCTGTCGGTGTTCGCGACCGGCGGCATCCTGATCCTCGCGCCCCGGTGGCGCGACCGCCTGGCGGCACGCCGGATGCCCCGCCCGGTCGCCGAGGCGCTGGCCGTGGCCGTCGCGGCGCAGGCGGCGGTCACGCCGCTGCTGGTGCTGATGTCCGGACGTCTCGACCTGGCGGCGATTCCCGCCAACCTGCTTGCCGAGCCGGCGGTGGCGCCCGCGACGGTGCTGGGGTTCGCGGCCGCCGCGATCGCCCCGGTCAGCATGGATCTGGCCCGATTGCTCGTACGTCCGGCGGGCTGGGCCGTGGGCTGGATCATCGGAGTGGCACAGTGGGCCGCCGGCCTTCCGTTCGCCTCGGCGGAGTGGCCGGGGGGAGCGGCGGGACTCGCCGCGCTCGCGGCGGCGGCCGTCACGGGATGGCTCGTCCTGCGGCGCCGGGCACGCAGGCGGTTGATGGCGGCGCTCGCGGCCGGAGCGCTGATCGCCGCCCTCGTGGCCGTGCCCGTGGTATCGCCCTGGCCGCCGCCGGGGTGGCTGCTGGTCGTCTGCGATGTCGGCCAGGGGGATGCCATGGCGCTCGCGGCCGGCCCCGGCCGGGCCGTGGTGGTGGACGCCGGGCCCCAGCCGGGTCCCACGGATCGGTGCCTGCGCGCTCTCGGGGTGCGGCAGGTGCCGCTCGTCGTCCTCACCCACCCCCACCTCGATCACGTCGGTGGGTTGCCGGGCGTGCTGCGCCGCCGCGCGGTGGGGGCGGTGGTCGTGAGCCCGGGCCGCGTGCCCGAGGGCGAGGCCCGCCGCGTCTCCGCCCAGCTCAAGGTGGCCCGGATCCCGGAGTGGCAGGCCGTTCCCGGGATGCGGTGGCGGTTCGGGCCGAGCGAGATCACCGTGCTCGCCCCCGAATCCGGGGCCGCGCCGCAGGGGGACGGCGAGGGGGCGACCGCCAACAACGCCAGTGTCGTGCTGCTGGTCCGCTGGTTCGGACCACCCGCGGCACCAGGCGGCCCGCTTGCGGCACAGGGCACGGCGTCGATAGCACCCGGCGCAGCCACAGCACAGGATGCGGCGGTGGCACAGGATGCGGCGGTGGCACAGGGTGCGGCTACGGTGCAGGGCACAGCGGCAGCGCCTGGAGCGTTGGCGGGGCCGGTGGCCCCCGGAGCGCGGCCGGCACCGGGACCGGCATCAGGGCCGACGTCGGAATCGGCATCGGGGCCGACATCGGAATCGGCATCGGGGCCGCTTCTCGGGTCCGCCCTGCTCGCCGGGGACGTGGAGACGGAGGCGCAGGAAGCCCTGGTCCGGCGCGGCCTGCCACGGGTACAAATTCTCAAGGTCCCGCACCACGGGTCGCCAAAGCAGGTGCAGACCTTCCTCGCCGCCACTGGCGCGCGGGCCGCCCTGATCAGCGTCGGCGCGGTGAACGACTACGGACATCCCGCCCCGACGACGCTGAGCCTGCTCCGCTGGCTCGGCATGCGGCCCTACCGCACCGACCAGTCGGGGGACATCGCCGTCGTCGCCGCCCACAACCATCTCGCCGTGGTCGTACGGGGCAAATAGCGTCAAGAGGGAGGGCCGGATCGTGTGGCACCCCGGCGCCCGGCCCCGGGCCGTTCGCGCGCACCGTCACCCGCGGGCCCGCCGGTTGCGCACACCCGCGGGCCCGTTGGCTACGCAGCCCGGCGCCGGACGGCTCGGCGGGTTCACCTATACCCGAGATCAGCGGCACCCGTCCGGAGTGGAGCGAGCCCCTCGGCGTGCCGGCGGAGACGCCGCCGGTCCCGCCTCGCCCTTGGAGCGGATCATCGCGGCGAAGTGGACCGCGGGAAAGGTCCACCGCCCACCGAACCTCGCCCGCCAGCTCCTCACCTACCGGGCCTGGCCCGCCAGACCCCTGCTCACCAGACCCTCACCCACCGAACCCTCGCTCACCAGACCCGCCGGACCCTCGCCCACCGGGCCGTTGCCCACCGCACTCTCACGCGCCGGGCCTCGCCCGCCACATCCTCGCCCACCGCACCATCGCTCGCCGGACCCTGGGCCCTCACCCACCCGGCCGTCGCTCACCGTGCCCTCGCCTGCCAGGCCCTCACTCCCGCAC
>JADGHC010000662.1 GCA_019689655.1 Microbispora sp. | reverse complement strand
CCGTACGGGCTCCTGCGGCAGGGCATGCGATGACCGACGCCGGCGTGCCGGCCGGCTTTCCACAGGAGGCGCGATCGTGAGTTTCGTCGACCCGCCGGCCCCGACCCCGCTGCAGCCGGGGGAGACCCCGCCGGTGCCGTCGAACACCGACCTGCTGTCGCCGGGCGGGCAGCCCACCGGATGGGTGTTCAACCCCGAGTACCAGAAGCTCGTGGACCTGTGGCTGAAGGTCGTCCCGTTGATGGAGCAGCTCACCAAGTCGCTCGACAAGCCGTACGAGATGGCGCGGAGCAGGGACGTCTGGGACGCCCCGGTCGCCGACCGGTACGTCAAGGACCTGGCCGAATGGCGCAACCGGCTCGGGATGTACCGCCAGGCGGTGCTGACGGCGATCAGCGACCAGGCCGCGGACACGCCGCGATGGATACCCGCCAAGGTCGGCGCCCCGCACGCGTACACCTCCTGACCTGCCACGACGCCCCGCGGCGGGCCGCCATGCGGTCTACGCTCGAAGGTGAAGACCGCCGCCTGATTGTGAGCCGGTCCGATGGACACTCCGGAGCCGTTCTACGGGCCCGATTTCACCCGGCTCGCCGCGCAGGACCCGGACGTCGCCCAGGTGCTGCTGGACGAGGTCGCGCGGCTGCGCGGCGGGCTCCAGCTCATCGCGAGCGAGAACCTGTCGTCGCCCGCCGTCCTCGCCGCGCTCGGCTCGGTGCTCAACGACAAGTACGCCGAGGGCTACCCGGGCCACCGGTACTACCGCGGCTGCGAGGTGGCCGACCGCGCCGAGCAGATCGCCGTCGAGCGGGCCAAGCGGTTGTTCGGGGCAGATCATGTCAACGTGCAGCCCCACAGCGGCACCACGGCCGTCCTGGCGGCGTACGCGGCCCTTCTGCGGCCGGGTGACACCATCCTGGCGCACGCGCTGGAGCACGGCGGGCACATCACCCACGGCTCCAAGGTCAACTTCTCCGGCCGGTGGTTCCACGTCGTCTCCTACGGCGTGCGCCGGGACACCGAGACGATCGACTACGACGAGGTGCGGGATCTGGCGCTGCGCCACCGGCCGAGGCTGATCGTCTGCGGAGCCACGGCCTATCCCCGGCTGATCGACTTCGCCGCCTTCCGCGCGATCGCCGACGAGGCCGGGGCCCGGCTGCTGGCGGACGTCGCCCACGAGATCGGCCTGATGGCCGGGCGGGCCATCCCGTCGGCCGTGCCGTACGCGGACGTGGTGACCTTCACGACCCACAAGTCGCTGCGCGGCCCGCGCGGGGGAGGCGTGCTGTGCACCGGCGAACTGGCGGTGGAGATCGACAGGGCGGTGTTCCCGTTCAGCCAGGGCGGCCCGCTGATGCACGTCGTCGCGGCCAAGGCGGTGGCGTTCGGCGAGGCGCTGCGCCCCGAGTTCCGTGCGTACGCCGCGTCGGTGGTGGACAACGCCAAGGCCCTGGCTGAGGGGCTGGCGGCCGAGGGACTGCGCCCGGTGTCCGGCGGCACCGACACCCACCTCGTGCTGGCCGACCTGCGCGGCACCGGGGTGAGCGGCGCGGAGGCGGAGCGGCGGTGCGCCGAGGCCGGCATCCTGCTCAACCACAACGCGATCCCGTACGACCCGGCGCCCGCGACCGTGACCTCCGGCATCCGCGTCGGGACGCTGTGCGTGACCACCCAAGGCATGGGCATGGCTGAAATGAGGGAGATCGCATCTCTCATCGCCGGGGCCATCCGGCAGCCGGGTGCGATAACGTCGGTCCACGAACGGGTAAAGGGGCTGACCGCGACGCATCCGGCATATCCCCGTTAGGGATGGGGCGATCTGCGTCTTTTGCCCGTCACAACTGATCCGCCTATCGGGGAAACTAGATCCGTGCGCGAATATCTCCTCTTGGCGCTCGTGGCGGCTGCGGTGACGTACCTGCTGGTGCCGCCGGTCAGGGTGTTCGCGCTGCGCATCGGCGCCGCCCCCGAGGTGCGGGAGCGGGACGTGCACACGGTGCCCACTCCGCGCCTGGGCGGGCTCGCGATGTTCGGCGGTATGGCGGCGGCTCTGCTGGTGGCGAGCAACCTGCCGTACGTGGGCGGCGCGTTCGACAGCGGCCAGACGGGGCAGACGGTGACCGCGCTTCTCGCGGCCGGCGGCCTGATCGTCGTCACCGGGTTCCTGGACGACTGGCTCGGCATGGACGCGCTCGTCAAGCTGGGTGGCCAGATCGCCGCGGGCGGGCTGCTCGTCTATTTCGACGTTTACCTGCAGTTTCTCCCGCTGCCGCAGTCGATGGGCGGCTCCCAGGCCCTCGACGACACCCTCCACACGATCCTCACGATCATGATCGTCGTCGTGGTGATCAACGCGGTGAACTTCGTGGACGGCCTGGACGGCCTGGCCGCGGGGATCGTCGGGATCGCGGCGATGGCGACCTTCGCCTACTCGATCGTGCTGCAGCAGACCGCGAGCGGGTCGCGGATCAACGGGACGGCGGCCATCGCGGCGATCCTCATCGGCATGTGCGCCGGGTTCCTGCCGCACAACTTCAACCCGGCCAAGATCTTCATGGGCGATACCGGGGCCATGCTTCTCGGCCTGCTGCTCGCCGCCTCCCTGATCACCAGCCTGTCGTCGGTTGAGCCGGACGCGGTGGTCGGCAAGATCAACCGGTTCCCGGTGATCCTTCCGCTGGTGCTGCCGATCGCGGTCGTGGTGCTGCCGCTGGCCGACCTGATCATGGCGGTCGTGCGGCGCACGTCGGCGGGGATGTCCCCGTTCGCCCCCGACCGCGGCCATCTGCACCACCGGATGCTCGACATCGGTCACTCCCACCGGCGCAGCGTGCTGATCATGTACGCGTGGACGTTCCTGTTCGCCTTCGCGATCGTGGGGTTGTCGATCGGCCGGGTGCCGTTCATAGTGTTCCCGCTGACGATCGTGCTCGCGGTGGCGGTGCTGGTGATCATGGGCCTGCCCAAGTGGCGGTCGCGGCGCTCCGCCTCCCAGGACCAGAAAAGCGGCACGGAAGCGAGTCCGGCCGGCGGCCGGCGCGTGCAGGCGGAACCGGCCGGGAGCCGGCCGTCCGGCACCGGCTCCGCCATACGCCTGACGCCGCCGCAGGACATGCTCGTCTATCCCGTCGTGCCCCCGCCGGCCGCGCCGGGCGCACCCGGGCCCGGCG
>JADGHC010000661.1 GCA_019689655.1 Microbispora sp. | reverse complement strand
GCGTCACCGACACCGGCTCGCCCTTGACCGCCTGCGACCCCTGCACGCCCGCATCGGCCTGCGCACCCGCCTGGCCCGGCACAGCCGCCGGAAGCGTCTTGACATCCGTCGCAACCGGCCGCGTCGCCGTCGCCGGCTCGCCCGTGACGGGCTTGTGAGCCTGAAGCGACAGCGTGACCGACACCGCGATCGGGACGGTGATCGGCACCGTGACGGGTACCGGCCTCGTCACCAGCCCGCCCGCAACGGGCTTCGCATCCTGAGCGTCCGCCGCGGCGCTCTCGTCGCACTCGCAGTCCGCCGCCGCGACCGGCACCGGGGTCGGCTCCGCGTCGGCTGCCTGGGCGTTCGCGGCCAGTGTCACGGCGTTGCCGTCGGCCGGGTCCTCCGCGTTCGGATTCGCCGGAACGGGGTCCTTCACGTCCTGGACCGGGCCGTCCGTGTGCTCCTTCTCCGCCGCCTCGGGGGTGTCAAGCGGGGGCGAGTATTGCTCCGGCTGAGTGGCGGGCCGCGGCTCGGATGACCGCGTTTGCGCACTGGCTACCCCGTGAGTGCCGAGTGTTAGGCCGCCCGCGACCGTCACCGCCAGAAGAACAGGTACAGTATTTTTTCGCGCCACTTGGGACTCCCGATCACGGTCGCTCGATTGGTAGAGCATTTATCGGATTGCCAGCGATTTCGCTGCCCCGCCGTTATATGCGCCCGGCCGGGAGCCGATTCGTTTCGGCGCACGGTGCTTACCGAAGGATCGTCCAGGCTTTCGCTTCGTTGACGCGGACCAACCGCCCCTGCACCCGGCGTGCCAAAGAATTCACCAACACCCTTCTCATGGCCCTCCCGGTGAGTTGCCGGGAGGCGATACTCGGGTGCGTGCCCGGGGAAAACGACCGAGCCGTGACAACGATCACGAGGGTCATCGGCGAGCTGTGCCTGCCCGTGGGGCTGGTCCTGCTGTTGTTCTACGCGTACCTGCTGTGGGGCACCGACGCGGAGACCGAACAGGAGCAGCGCGTCCTGCAGCGGCGACTCGGCGAGGTGTTCCGCAGTGATGGACACGACGGGCGCGACGGCCCGGGGCCGGTGAAGCTCGGCGACGCCCTGGCGCTGCTGCGCATCCCCCGATTCGGCGCCGGCTACCGGTTCGCCGTGGTGGAGGGCGTCGGGCCGGAGGAGCTGCGCAAGGGCCCCGGCCACTACCCCGGCACGGCGCTGCCCGGTCAGGTGGGCAACTTCGTGCTCTCCGGGCACCGCACCACCTACGCCGCGCCGTTCAACCGGCTCGACGAGCTGCGGCGCGGCGACGACATCGTGGTGGACACGCGGGACGCGCGCTACACCTACCGGGTCACGGGCAAGGAGGTCGTCGATCCCGGAGATGTCGACGTGGTCGACCCCGTCCCCGGCCACCCCGGACGGCGGCCCACGACCGCGGTGATGACCATGACCACCTGCCATCCCGAGTTCTCCGCGGCGCAGCGCCTGGTCGTGCACGGCGTGCTCGTCCGCCGCGAGGAACGCCGGGACTGACCGACCGAGGGAGATGCGTGTACCGATTCCTCTGGCGGCGGCTGCCCGGCGGCACCGCGCTCCGGGTGGCCCTCGTCCTGCTGCTGACCGGTGCCGTGGCGGCCGCGCTATGGTACGTCGTGTTCCCCTGGCTGGCGCCGCGGGTGCCGATCGGATGACGGGGCCTTCCGTACCGGTCGCGCACGGGGTCGCATGACCGGCGCCCCGGCGGGCGCGCGGCGCGGCCGCCCGCCCGGGGCCGGGGGACGTCAGAGCGCGACGCCGAGGAGCGCGTCGGCGACGTCGCGCACCAGCGCCGGGGCCGCGGCGTCGTCGCCCTCGGCCGCCGCCCAGGCGTCGATCACCGCGAGCGCGCCCGGGGCGTCGAGGTCGCCGGCGATGCGCTCGCGCACCGCCGCGAGCACCGGCTCGCCCGCGGGGCCCGCGGGGCGCGCCACCGCCGCCCGCCACCGCACCAGCCTCTCCTCCGCCGCGGCGAGCTGGCCGGGCGTCCACTCCCAGTCGGTGCGGTAGTGGTGCGCCAGCAGGGCCAGCCGTACGGCCATCGGGTCGGCCGACTTCCGCAGCTGGGAGACGAACACGAGGTTGCCCCTGGACTTCGACATCTTCTCGCCGTCCAGGCCGACCATGCCCGCGTGCACGTAGGCGCGGGCGAACGGCCACTCGCCGGTGGCCACGTGGCCCTCGCACGCCCCCATCTCGTGGTGGGGGAAGATCAGGTCGGAGCCGCCGCCGGCGACGTCGAAGCCGCTGCCCAGGTTGCGCAGGGCGATGGCGGTGCACTCGATGTGCCAGCCGGGCCTGCCGCGGCCGAACGGCGAGTCCCAGGACGGCTCTCCCGGCCGCTCGGCCCGCCACAGCAGCCAGTCGAGCGGATGGCGCTTGCCCGCCCTGCCGGGGTCGCCCCCGCGCTCGGCGAACAGCTCCAGCATGGTCTCCTCGGAGTAGCCGGAGACCGCGCCGAACTTGGGCGCCGAGGCGACCGAGAAGTAGACGTCTCCGTCGAGCTCGTACGTGGCGCCCCGCTCGGTCAGCCGGGCGATCAGCTCGGCGATCTCCCCGATGGTCTCGGTGACCCCGACGTACTCGCGCGGCGGCAGGATCCGCAGCGCCTCCATGTCGGACCGGAACAGCTCGATCTCGCGCTCGCCGAGGGATCGCCAGTCGGTGCCGGTCGCCTCGGCACGCTCCAGCAGGGGATCGTCCACGTCGGTGGCGTTCTGCGTGTAGTGCACGTCGTGGCCGGCGTCCCGCCACGCCCGGTTGACCAGGTCGAAGGCGAGGTAGGTGTTGGCGTGCCCGAGATGGGTGGCGTCGTACGGCGTGATGCCGCAGACGTACAGCCGGGCCTCGCCGGAGGGGGCCGTCTCACGCACCTCGCGGACGGCGGTGTCGTACAGACGGAGCGGAAGGCCCGGACCGGGCAGCCTGGGGATATTCGGAGCAGACCACGATCGCATGGTGTGAAGCCTATCCGCGCGCCGGTCGGACCGGTTCAGGCGGTGTGCCCCATGAGGTGTCGATCTCGTGCCAGGTGGCGGGGTCGTCCGGCTGCGGGCAGAAATCGTAGCGCAACCCCTCCTGCGCGACGGCGACCAGCGTGACCGACAGGCTGGCGAAGATCCGCCCGTCCGGCAGCCGCCGCCG
>JADGHC010000660.1 GCA_019689655.1 Microbispora sp. | reverse complement strand
GTGATCGCCGCGGGTGTCGCTCAGCGGCTCATGCCCGGCCATGGCCGGTCCCGTCAACACGGTCATCGCCGTCCCCGTCCGCAGAAGCGGGCGGCGTCGGCGGCTGGGGTCCGGACACCTGCTTGCCGATGACCGTGCCGCTGAAGGTGCTGTGGTGAAACTCGATATGGTCACCGCCATGGGTGCGCCGCCCACCCCCGGGCGCGGCGTTCTGCGCGGGTGATCCGGCCGGTGGTGTTCGCGGGACGCCCGGCGCGGCAGGCACTGTGACCGGTTGAGAGGTCGCCTGCCCCGTGCCGGCGCGCATCCGAAGCAGCAGGGCTACCACCGCCACGACCAGGCCGGCCGCGCCGATGAACACGCTTCCCGCGCTCGCCCGCCTGTCCGGCACCTCCAGCGCTTGCGGCGGCAGGTTCAGCGGATCGGTGAAGAACCCGGCCGGCCCCGCCACCGGCAGAATCGCCGGCGCCACGATCGCCGTGATCATCCCCCACCGCCTCGCCCACGACCGGGACGCCGGTGTGAAACCCTCCCTCGCCTGTACCACACCTCCAGACTGCTGCCCGGCCTGAGAAATGTCGCCGAGAGTGACGAAGGTGTTACCCCTGCGTTATGGGCGGTCCGAATCCGGCATTTTAGGGCACGTCAGTAGGTATGGCACAGCAAGTCAGCGCCTTCGACGCGCAGTTCCTCAACTTCGAGACGAGCACCAACCTCGCGCACATCGCGGCGCTCACGATCCTCGACCCCTCCGGCAGGCCCGGTGGGGCGCCGACCCGCGAGGACCTGGTCGAACTGCTCAAACGGCGGCTCCATCTCGCGCCGCCGCTGCGCAGGCGGCTGGTCGAGGTGCCGTTCCGGCTCGATCACCCCTACTGGGCGGAGGACCGCGAGATCGACTTCGACTACCACGTACGGGACCTGGCGCTTTCCCCTCCCGGCGACGACCACAAGCTCGCCGAGCAGGTCGCCCGGCTGCACGGGGCGCGGCTCGACCGGGGCCGGCCGCTGTGGGAGATCTATCTGATCCACGGGCTGGCCGGCGGCCGGGTGGCGATCTACACGAAGGTCCACCACGCCGCGATCGACGGCGTCACCGGGGCCGAGGTGCTGGCCGCGCTGATGGACTTCGAGCCCGAGCCGGCCGACACGCCCCCCGCGGAGGGCGCGCCCGCACCGCAGGAGGCCCCCGACGCCGTGGAAATGGTGATCAGGGCGGTCGCGCGGGTGCTGGACAACCCCTTCGCGCTGCTGCGTTTCATCGCCGAGGCGATGCCGCGGCTGGACGAGGTGCCGTTCGTGGCCCAGCTCCCGGGGGTGGGGCTGGTCTCGCGGCTCATCCGGCGCATCGGCAGCGGGCCGGCCGAGTCCTTGCCCGAGCTGCCCCGCATGGTGGTGCCGCGTACGCCGTTCTCCGGGCCGATTTCGCGGCACCGCCGGTTCGCGTTCGGCCAGTTGCCCCTGGACGAGGTCAAGCGGATCAAGAACGCCTTCGGCGTCACCGTGAACGACGTCGTCATGGCGATGTGCGCCACGGCGCTGCGGCGCTGGCTGGCCAAGCGCGACGAGCTGCCCCGGCTGCCGCTCGTCGTGGGCATCCCGGTCTCCACCCGGGGACAGGCCGCCGATGGCTCGATCGCCAACGAGGTCATGCTGACCATGACGACCCTGCCGACCAACGTGGCCGATCCGCGCGACCGGCTGCTGGCGGTGAACCGTTCGATGGGGCTGGTCAAGGAGCGGCTCGCCGCGGCGCCCGCCGCCTGGCTGCTGGAGTTCAGCCAGGCGATGCCGGCCGCGCTGAGCGCGCTGGCGGCCAGGTCCGCATTCCGGATCGCCTCGCGTACGGCTCCCGCCGTGAACCTGCTGATCTCCAACGTGCCGGGCCCGCAGACGCCGCTGTACGTGTGCGGGGCGCGGGTGACCGCGCTCTACCCGATGTCGGTGATCACGGACGTCAGCGGCGGGATCAACATCACGGTCTTCTCCTATGACGGCAAGCTCGGCTTCGGGATCGTCACCGACCGCGACATGGTGCCCGACGTGTGGGACCTCATCGACTACCTGCGGGACTCGCTGGCCGAGTACGCCGCCGCGGCGGCCCCGCCGGGGCGACGTACGGCCGAGCGGGGCAAACCGGCCAAGCCCCGCGGCGGCGGGACGACGCGGCGGGCGGCGAAGACGCAGACGCGGGCGGCGGGGAGTACGGCGAAGCCGAAGGCGGCCCGGGACACGCGAGCGGCGGAATGACTCCGGCAGGAGCAGGACATCGGGCAGGACACCGCCCAAAGCATGAGACGGGACGTCGCCCGGAGCATGGGAAAGGGCGGCGCCCGGGGTCCGGTGCTGGGCCTGGAGGATATCGGACACCGGCGACCCCCGGACCCGCCCGGCCGTGAGGGCGTCCGGCGTCGCGGAGCCGCCCGGTCCGGGCCGCTCGCCATGCCGTGGCGCAGGACGGTGATGAGCGCATCCGGCGCATCACCACGGAGATCATCCTTCGGGTCGTCCTGATCCGTTCGGCTGTGGCGGCGGCCCCTATGCTGTGGTCATGACCGGGCCCACGAAAGGCGGCACAGGGGAGCGCGGCCGCAGTCCGGAGCGGCGCAGGGACCTGCTCGACGCGGCCGACCGGGTGATCCGCAGAGAGGGCCCGCAGGCGTCGATGGCCGCGATCGCGGCGGAGGCGGGGATCACCAAGCCGATCCTCTACCGCCACTTCGGCGACAAGAGCGGCCTGTATCAGGCGCTCGCGGAGCGCCACGCCCGCGTCGTGGTCGACCTGCTGCGCCCGGAGTTCGCCAGGGCGATGACCGACCTGCGGGTACGCGCCCGGGCCACGATCGAGGCGTACCTGGAGACCATCTCGGCCAACCCGAACCTCTACCGCTTCCTGTTCCACCGGGCCAGCGCGGAGGACAGCCGCACCCACTCGCAGATGGCCGCGATCGTACGCAGCGTCGGTGAGGAACTGGGCGCGGTGCTCGCGGAGGAGGGCGTCGCCGACCCGGCGCGCGCCCAGGTGCTCGGACACGCGTTCGTCGGCATGGTGCGGGCGATCGGCGACTGGTGGCTGGACAACCCCGAGCTCGACCGCGACATGGTCGTGGACACCCTGGTGGACGTGATCGTCGGCGCGCTCAAGTCCTGACCCGCCCCGCTTCCGGCCAGCTCGGCCC
>JADGHC010000659.1 GCA_019689655.1 Microbispora sp. | reverse complement strand
CCCTGCGGGACGCCGCCGGTCGCGGTGGTGCGTCCGCGGGAGCCGCCGGTGACGAGGCCTCCGGGCACCGGCCCGTTGACGGTCGTGCTCGTGCCGTACACCCCTTGCGGGGTCATGCCAGGCTGCGCCCCCGGCCCCGCCTGGCCGCCGTTGCCCGCCTGCCCGGAGCCGCCGCGTCCCCAGGCGTCCGGGCCGAGCAGTCCCGCGTCGGCCATCTCGGCGGTGAGCTGCCCGAGCAGCGTGTCCGTCTCGATCGGCTCCGGCGAGATCTGCGCGAGGGCCGGCGCGAGAGCGCGCAGCGCGTTCGGCATGCCCGCTCCGGTGCGGTGGAGATCGCCGAGGTTCAGCGGGACGCAACTCGACTTGATGATGTGGAAGAGGTGGTCGACCCGCCGCGCGTCCCGCCCGCTGAAGGGCCCCCGAAAGTCGCCGTGGTGCGCGAGCACCAGGGCCGCGAGCCCGGCGACGTGCGGCGCGGCCATCGAAGTGCCGTCCAGCGCGGCGTACCCGTCCGGGGGCACGGCCGACAGGACCGCGACGCCCGGGGCGCACACGTCGACCTCGGGGCCGTGACAGGTGAAGCGCGGCGAGAAGTAGCCGTCGCCGGTCATCGGCCCGCTGATCTCGGCCTCGTGGGCGGTGCCGGGCGGGAACGCGTCGGCCTTGCCGACGGCCGCGACGGTCAGCACACCGGACAGGGTGCCGGGGAAGCCGACCGGTCCCCCGTCGTTGCCCGCGGCCACCACGCAGGCCACCCCCGCCTCGCGCGCCTGCTCGATCTTGGCGGCGACGAGCGCGGAGTGGTGCCTGCTCGCCAGGCTCAGGTTGACGACGTCGATCCGCTGCTCGATGCAGTAGTCGAGCGCCTCGATGAGATCGCTGAACCGCCCGCCCGGGAAGATCTTGCACGCGTGCACCTCGGCCTCGACGGCGAAGCCGACGACGCCGCGGCCGTCGTCCGCGCCGGAGACGATGCCCGCGCAGTGGGAGCCGTGGTAGGCGGCGTCGGTGGACCAGCCGTCCGGCGCGCCGCCCACGAGGTCGACCCCCGCGCGTACGCGGTCACGCAGGTCGGGGTGGCGTGCGTCGGCCCCGGAGTCGATGATGGCGATCTTGACGCCCGCGCCGCGCAGCGTGGGCGGCAGGCGGTCGAGGTTCATCGCCTGCTGACCCCATCCGAAGACCTGCTTGCCGGGGAAGCCGTCGAAGGTGTCCGACAGCCGCGCCGGCGTGATCAGGTTGTCCCTGGTCGTGGACAGGGCCGGGCGGTCGATGTGCACGCTCCAGTAGCCGGAGCGTGGCCGGACCGTGACCCCGGTGATCGACTCCGGGGTCTCCCCGGCCATCGTGACCACCGCGCGGCCGTCGGCCCCGGTGGTCGTCTGGGCGGGCCAGCCGTGCCCGGTCACCAGGATGCGCGCGCCGGGCAGCGGAGTGCCGTCCGCGTCCCTGACCAGGAAGGTGAACGTGCTCTCCACGCCCGGCGCCACCACCGCGGGGGCGGGCCGCCGCCGGCGCGGCGGCTGAGGCACGTCGCTGTAGGTGAGCAACCGGTCGCGTTCGAAGTAAAGCTGCGGATACTGCCGCCGCAGCGCCTCGACGTGCTCGGCGGTCATCTCCGCCACGACCACAGCGGGGAACCCGGGTGCCTGAGCCCCCGGGTTCCCCGTCCCACGCAGGCGGCGCAGCACGCGCACCTCGGGGTCGTCCTCGAGCAGCCTGCGCACCGTGTCGCCGTCGAGAGCCGGCACGGCTGCTCCCGGCACCGCCGGATGCGGCTGGGGCAGCGCGGCCACCATGTAGCGCCGCGGCCGGGGCTCCACCGGCTGCGGCGCCTGGCGGGACGCCTGCCGCCCGCGCGGGGACGCCGGGCGCGGCTCCTCGCTTCCGTCCTTGGGCTTGTCGTTACTGGTCACGAACGTCTCGACTCTCCCCAGCTCAGGCTGGTGTGGCCGGCCGCGCCCGGTACGGCGCGGCGGGCAGTTCAGGCTCTGTCATCTCAGTACGCCGGTCTGGGGACGGGGGGGGCCCGGACCGGCCGCCGACCGGTCCGGGCCACCGAGGTGATCACGTCACAGCAGTGGAACCGTGGGCCGCCCGGGGGCGACTGCGCCGAGCGCGAACTGGATCTGCGCCAAGCACGCGTCGTACCGCCCGGCCCGGTACAGCTGCACCGCCTGCACCAGTAGCGGGATGATCCCCGCGACCTGGGGCGCCTGCGGGAGTGACGCCTGCAGCCAGCCGTACAGCCGCTGGAGCGTCGCGGCACAGTGCGCCTGCAGAGGCGCGATCGGCGCCGGCTGCCCCGTCGCGACTCCCACGGCCAGGGGCGTCACCGGACCCATCCCGGGACCCATCGACTCCACGGTGTTCCTCCGATCAGAGAGCGGCACCGGCCGGCACCGGGACCTGCTGCGCGGCCTGCTGGTGCAGCTGGCCGTACGGCTGGCCGTAGACCTGCGACAGCGGCTGCGTGGTCAGCGGGACCTGCTGCCCGTACACCGCCTGGAGGTGCTGGGGCATGACGGGCTGGATGCCGAGCTGAAGGGCCTGCTGGCCGGGGTGCTGCGCGTACGCCTGGGCGGCGTACGGCTGGCCGTAAACCTGCGGGACCTGCTGGAGCTGGGCCTGAATGGCCTGGAGGGCCTGCAGGACCTGCGGCGGCAGCGCCTGCTGCTGAACCTGCTGCTGGATCTGCTGCTGGATCTGGTGCTGGTAGAGCACGCCCTCCAGCATCTGGCGGGCCGCGGGAGCGCCGTAACGCACGCTGTAGCGCGCGACCTTGGTCCAGAAGGTCACGGGGCTCACCAGGTGCTCCTGCGGGAGGATCTGCTCCTCCGGCTGGATCATCGCCAGCGGCGACATCTGCTGGAGCGCCGGGATCTGCTGAGCGAGCTGCAGGGGCGAGATCTGGTGCTGAGCGCCGTACCCCAGCGTGGTCGCCATGGACGTGGGGTGCATAGCTGTGAACGTCATATTCACTCCTTCGGAGCCAGTAGGTCCGGCCCATCGCCGATGTGATTACATCGCGTGACAGATCGGTCGCACAACGTTATAGGCGTAATGAGTGGATAAGGCGGATTTGGCAGACGTACGGCGACGGCCGTCTTGCCCCCCGGCCCGCGGTCCCGCGGCCTCCCGGCACGGGCCCGGGCCGCGCCGTAATCGGGGCGGACGGG
>JADGHC010000658.1 GCA_019689655.1 Microbispora sp. | reverse complement strand
GGGGGGCGGGACACACGGTCAGACAGCCAGGGCGACGCGCACAACCCCGACGGCCGGCGGCGGCTGCCAGAGCGGAGGGAAGGAAGGACGGCGGGCGCGATCAGAGAGCCGGACAGCTCGCGTGCCCAGACGGCCGGCGGCGGTTGTGAGGGCCGCGGGGAGGAGGGTGTGCGCGCGACCAGAGGCGGGACCAGAGTCAGGACGGCTCGCGGGATCAGGGGCGGGACAGCCGCACGACCAGACGGCGGGACAGCTTGCACGGCGAGATGGCGCCAGGTGCAGCACCACGATCAGACGGCCGGGGTGGCGTGTGCGAGGACAGCCGGGGGTGGCTCACATGGCCAGACGCCGGGCGGCGGCTGTGAGAGCCGTGGGCAGGGGGGCAACTCGCACGGACCCGGTGGCCGGGGCAGCACACGAGCCGCCCGGGATGGACATCAGGCACCGCGCTGGGGGCCGTTGCCGACCACGCCGGAGACGACCCGCCGTAGACCTGGGAGAGCACTATCGACGGACCGTGCGGCGAAGCTCATGTCGGGGATAAGCGCGCTGGTGGCGGTGAGTGCGGCATCCAGCCGGCGCGGCGAGTCGGGGCCGAGTCAGGCGACCGGGGCAGCACACCAAACATCCACCGGAGAGTCTGGCGACCCGACTCAGCTCTTCTCGCCGGGGTCCTCGTCGGGGTCCGGCTCGCCGGCGTAGGAGGCGAGGCCGCGCAGGATGATCTCCAGGCCGAGCTTGAACCGGTAGTCGTTCGACTCGTCGATCATGAGGTTGGCGAGCGCGACGAGGTGCGGGAACCGGTCGGGCGGCAACGAGGCGAAGTAGCCGTTGATCTCCTCACGGATCTTGTGCCACGAGCTGCCGGCCTCCCGGTAGCGCTGCTGCCAGAGGCTCTCCTCCAGCGCGAACCCGGCGATGTACGTCGACAGCAGGTCGCCGGAGATGGCCAGGACCCGCTTGGGCAGCCCGGCGGCGGCGAGGATGGCCAGCAGCCGCTCCACGTAGGGGAGCAGATCCGGCGTGAACGGCACCTGGCCCATCGAGAGCTTCGCCAGGTCCCGATGGCTCATCAACCGCTCGCGCGCCTGCGTGGCGTAGTCCCTGACCTGCTCGCGCCAGTGCTCGGGGTCGGGGTCGGGCAGCTCGTAGCCCTCGAACATGCGGGCGTACATGAGCTGCAGCAGCTCGTCCTTGTCGCGTACGTGGACGTACAGCGCCGAGACGGCGACCCCGAGTTCGGCGGCGACCTGCCGCATGCTCAGCCGGTCGTATCCCTCTCGGTCGAGAACCACGTAGGCGGCGTCGACGATCCGCTCACGGGTGAGCGGCACCCTGGCCGGCGTACGTCGCTTCGGCGGACGCTCCCACGGTGGTGTGGGCATGTCCGGCTGCGTCATGGAGGACCTCCCGCTGTTCCCACCCATGCTAATGAACACCGCTCCGGGGTTGCGAACACTGCTCTGCAAACGAGATATATCTTGTGCTCTGGGCAAACGAGATATATCGTGGTGAACATCGCCCATTGTACTGAACGCTGATCTGTAATAGAACGGCGCTCACTTAATCTGAACAGTGTTCACCCACTAAGGAGGGGTGATGGCTGAACCCATCACGACGGCGGCGCCGCCGGGACCCGAAGCGAGGGCGCCGTACCGCTGGCGCTGGGCCGCGCTCTTCGTGATCCTCGCCGGGGAGGTCATGGACCTTCTCGACGCGATGGTCACCAACATCGCGGCGCCCGAGATGCGCGCCGACCTCGGCGGCTCCGAGGCCGTCATCCAGTGGCTGGGCGCCGCCTACACGCTCTCGATGGCGGTGGGGCTGATCACCGGCGGCCGGCTCGGGGACATCTTCGGCCGCAAGCGCATGTTCCTGATCGGGGCCACCGGGTTCACGGTGGGCTCCCTGGTGTGCGCCATCGCTCAGTCGCCCGAGGTGCTGATCGGGGCCCGGGTGATCCAGGGCCTGTTCGGGTCCGTCATGCTCCCGCAGGGCCTCGGCATGATCAAGGAGATGTTCCCGCCCGCGGAGGTGGGCAAGGCGTTCGGGATGTACGGGCCGGTCATGGGGTTGTCGGCGGTCGGCGGCCCGATCCTGGCCGGCTGGCTCGTCACGGCCGACTTCTGGGGCACGAGCTGGCGGATGATTTTCATCATCAATCTGCCCCTGGGCCTGGCCGCGCTGCTCGCCGGGCTGCGTTTCCTCCCCGAATCGAGGTCGCCGCAGCCGCCGCGGCTCGACCCGGGCGGGGTCGCGCTCGCGTCCGCAGGCGCCTTCCTGGTGATCTATCCGCTGGTGCAGGGCCGGGAGCACGACTGGCCCGCGTGGGCGTTCATCATGATCGCCGCTTCGGTGCTCGTGTTCGCCGTCTTCGGCTGGTTCCAGTCGCGCCGCGCCCGTGCGGGCGGCGACCCGCTGATCGTGCCGAGCCTGTTCCGCAAGCGGGCCTTCACCGGCGGCCTGTTCACCGGCACGGTGTTCTTCTCCGGCATGGCCGGGTTCATGCTGGCCTTCAACCTCTACTGCCAGATGGGGCTCGGCTACTCGCCGCTCAAGGCGGGGCTCGCGATGGTGCCCTGGTCGGGCGGCATGATCCTCGGATTCGGGCTCGCGCAGGGACTGCAGAAGTTCGGGCGCAAGCTGCTCCAGGGCGGCATCCTGATCATGACGCTGGGCGTGCTCGGCGTCCTGCTCACGCTGAACATCGCGGGCATGCACGTCAGCCCCTGGCAGCTCACCCCGGCGCTGATCGTCAGCGGCATCGGCATGGGCCTGCTGATGTCGCCGTTCTTCGACATCGTGCTCGCCGGCGTGGAGGAGCACGAGACGGGCTCGGCGTCCGGCACGCTGACGGCCGTGCAGCAGCTGGGCAACGCGTTCGGCGTGGCCCTGCTCGGCACGATCTTCTTCGACCTGCTCGGCGACGTGCCCACCGCCGGGAGCTTCGACCACGCCATGAAGACCACCCTGTGGGTGGTCGCCGGAATGCTCCTGCTCACGTTCGTCGTGGCCTTCCTCCTGCCCAAGCGGGCCCGCGAGAACGCGGAGGCCGTCCACTGAACCACGGGACCGTCACGCCGGCACGGGGGCCGGCGTGATCGTCCCGTTCGCGGCGGCGCCAGCCGGGCGTCAGGGACACCGGCGGGCGTCAGGGACATCAGCCGGGCGTCAGGGACA
>JADGHC010000657.1 GCA_019689655.1 Microbispora sp. | reverse complement strand
ACCGCGGAAATGGGCGGGGCGGTACGGGCGGGCCCGGGCGGCGAAACCCCCCGGGGCCCCGCTTGTCGCTTACGGACGCGCGATCGTGCCGCAGGAGCTGGACGTGCAGCCCGCGCAGCAGGACGAGGCGCCCGGGACGACGACGCCGAACCCGGCGCCGGTCAGGCCGGCGCCGAGCGGCTGAGCGGTCATGCTCCGGTGGTCGACCGTGGCGGTGCTCTCAAGCTTCATGCCGTAGTTCACCCCCTTTCGGCATTGCCGGAGACCCCGGGAATCGAAGGCGCGGATTCATGCGAGCCCGGGTTCCCGCGCTCCGACCCAGCAGAAGGTCCCATTTCTCCGGATCGGACGTCACGATCATCACACGGGAGAATCTGGTGTCAATGATGCGAATTCGCGCGGGCCGATGGTGACAAAAGTCACCATGAAATCGTGCGGGATGAGATCTCCTGAATTTCGGGCGGATCACGTATGGTGCGTCCGCAGTGGACTTCGCCATGAGGAACCCGTTGTGGAGGCGCTGACCGCGATGACGCCCGACACGTGGCAGGTGAGCATCAGGGACGTGACCTTCAGCTACGGCGCGGTGCCGGCGCTGGCCGGAGTGACCTTGGGGATCTCCGCCGGCGAGGTCGTCGCGCTGCTGGGGCCGAACGGCGCGGGCAAGAGCACGCTCACCCACGTCATGCTGGGGTTGCTGACCCCGCGCACCGGCCAGGTCAGCCTGTTCGGCACGCGCCCGCAGGAGGCCGTCGCGCGCGGCCTGGTGGGGGCGATGCTGCAGGACACCGGGCTGATGCGCCACGTGACCGTGCGCGAGCTGGTCGGTCTCGTCGCGGCGCAGTACGGCAGGGCCGGCCTGACCGGGGAGATCCTGGATGCGGCCGGGCTGGCGGACCTGGGGGCACGCCGGGTGAGCAGGCTGTCCGGCGGTCAGCGGCAGCGGGTCAAGTTCGCCCTGGCCATCGCCGGCGACCCGCGGCTGCTCTTCCTCGACGAGCCCACCGCGGCGCTCGACGTGGAGGCCCGCCACGCCTTCTGGCAGGACATCCTGGAGCGGGCCGGGCGCGGCCGGACGATCGTCTTCGCCACCCACTACATGGAGGAGGCGGAGGCGTACGCCAACCGGATCATCGTGCTGCAGGCCGGGCAGGTCGTGGCCGACGGCCCGGCCCGGCAGATCACGTCGCGGGTGAGCGACGTGACCCTGCGCTTCACCGATCCGGACGCGCGGGAGGAGGAGCTCGCCCGGCTGCCCGGCGCGCTGCGGGTGCGCGGCGACCCCAGGCGGGCGGACCGCTGGGAACTGGTCACCTCCGACCAGGACGCCACGCTCTCGGCCCTGTACGCGGCCTCCGGGCGTGGCGTGCGCGACCTGGAGATCTCCCGGGGCTCCCTGGAGGACGTCCTCATGGCGCTGGCGAAGGAGACCGGACGGGCATGACCTCGGGCCATCCCCCGGCCGACCCCTTGCCGATGAGAAAGGTGGTGCCCTCGTGACCCACTACATCAGGCTCGACGTGGTCAGCATGGTGCGCAGCGGCTACTTCCTGGTCTTCTCCGTGCTGTTCTCGGCCGGCTTCTACGTCATGTTCACCAAGCTCTTCACGGTGTCGGGCTGGACCTCCGCGCCGGGGTTCGCGGCGACCTACATGATCGCCCTGGCGGTCTCCGGTGCGTTCTACGCCGCGCTGACCGGCGGCGGCATCCGGCTGGGCGAGGAGCGCGGGAGCGGGTGGGCCCGCCAGCTCACGCTCACTCCGCTGTCCCCGCGGCGCTATGTGCTCGGCAAGCTCGTGAGCGCCTGGCTGCTCGCGCTCCCCGCGCTCGCGGCGATCTTCATCCTGGGCGTGCTGCTCAACCAGGTGCGGATGCCGGTGGGCCGCTGGGCGCTCTTGCTCGCGGCCACGTGGGGCGGCAGCGCCTGTTTCGCGGTGTTCGGGGTGGCGATCGGGCTGCTGGTCGCCGGCGAGGCCACGCAGTTCGCCTGCCTCGGCGTGTTCTTCCCGATGGCGATCCTGGGCGGGTTGTGGTTCCCCACGTCGGCGTTCCCCGAGACGATCAGGCAGCTCGGCGACTATCTGCCGACGGGCGCGCTCTACCGCCTGGGGATCGCCGCCGAGCAGGGCTCGGGGCCGGTCGCCACGCCGCTGCTGGTGCTGGCCTGCTGGACCGCGCTGGCGCTCCTGGCGGCCCTGGCCCGGTTGCGCCCCGAGGCGTTCCGGCCCTCCGGCTGAGTCCCGGGCGGGCGGCCTGCGGACCCCGCCGGCCCGGGCGGCACGCGGCGGGGGCCTACAGCCAGTCGTTGGCGGTGGCGATCCGTACGGCGTCGTGGCGGTTGCGGGCGCCGGTCTTCCTGATGGCCCGGGTGATGTAGTTCCGTACGGTTCCGGTGCTCAGGCGCATGGCCCGCGCGATGTCGGCGACCGTGAGGACGTCGCGGGCATGGCGGAGCACCGCGACCTCCTGCGGGGTGAGCGGGCACGGCTTGGCCAGGGCGATGCGGGCGGCGAGCCGGTCGTCGATGATGAGCTCGCCGGCCGCCACCTTCCTGATCGCGTCGACCAGCCGATCCGTCGAGGCGTCCTTGACGAGGTAGCCGCAGGCGCCCGCGGACAGCGCGGCCCGCAGGGCACCGGGCTCGCGGAACGCCGACAGGATCAGGCACTTGGTGGCGGGGGAGTGCCTGCGCAGCGCCGCGACCACGTCCACGCCGTTCGGCTCGTCGGTGTCGGATGCGGCGTCCGATGGGATGTGCAGGTCGACCAGCGCGATGTGCGGCCGTGTCTCGGCGGCCAGCGCCACCGCCTCCTCGACGTCTCCCGCCGTGCCGACGACGCGCAGTCCCGGGTACGCCGACAGCAGCAGCCCCAGGGCCTCCCTGACGATGCCCTGATCCTCGGCGATCAGGACGTCAAGCGACGGTTCAGTCATCGCGCGGCCTCCCATCCACGAGTCTTGCTGTCACGCGTACGCCGCCCTCCCTGGATCGGGAGACGACCAGTTCCGCGCCCGCCTGCTCCAGCCGTTCCCGCAGTCCGGTGAGGCCCGCGCCCGGCACCACCGGTCCCTTGGGCCGTCCGTCGTCTTCGACCGTCAGCCGCCCCGAGCCGAAGATCACCCGGCATGTCTGGGCGCCGCTGTGCTTGGCGACGTTGGTGACGGCCTCGCGCAGGAACCAGGCGAAC
>JADGHC010000656.1 GCA_019689655.1 Microbispora sp. | reverse complement strand
ACCGGCCTCGCGAGCGTCGCCCACCACACGGCCGCGGCCAGCAGCGCGAGCAGGGCCGCCGACCCCGCCGCCGCCCGCCAGCCGACCCGGCCCGCCAGCGGCACCATCACCGCCGAGGCCGTGGCGGCCCCGCCCACCATGACCGAGACGTACAGACCGGTGAAGAGCCCGACCCGGCCGGGGAAGTGCTGCTTGACGAGGCCCGGCATGACGACGTTCATGACGGCGATGGCCGTGCCGGCCAGGGCGGCGCCGCAGTACAACGCGGGCACGCCGTCCACGCTGCGCAGCGCGACACCTGCGGCCAGGACCAGCAGACCGGCCAGCAGCGTGCGGTCCAGCCCGAACCGGCCGGCCAGCGCGGGCGCGACCGGGGCGAGCAGGCCGAGGCAGGCCACCATCACGGTGGTGATGGCGCCGCCCCCGGCGGGGCTGAGGCCGAGGTCGCGCATGATGGCGGGGAGAAGCGGTGACACACCCGCGAGGGCGGGCCTCAGGTTGAACGCCGCCAGGACGAACCCGACGATGAGCAGCACATTTCCCCGAAGAGCCGCAATTCCCCTCATCACCCGCCAAACCCTACCGGTCCGTCTCCGGCGCCCCATGCGTCCCCCGGCGAGCGGCATGTGGTGGCCTGTCGCCCGGGGTGACGCGACGGGACGGGGACCGGCGGGATGGGCGCTAGGGTTCGGTCGGGAGGTGGGCGGCATGGCGGAAGAACATGTCCAGTCGCTGGCCCGGGGGCTGGCCGTGATCCGGGCGTTCGACGCGGCGAGCCCGGCGCTGACGCTGAGCGACGTGGCCCGCAAGACCGGCCTCACCCGCGCCGCGGCCCGCCGGTTCCTGCTGACGCTCGCCGACCTGGGCTACGTACGCACCGACGGGCGGCTGTTCTCCCTGTCGCCCCGGGTGCTGGAGCTGGGTTACGCCTATCTGTCGAGCCTGTCGTTGCCCGAGGTCGCGCTGCCGCACCTGGAACGGCTCGTCGCCGAGGTGCACGAGTCGGCGTCGGTCTCCGTGCTCGACGACACCGACATCGTCTATGTGGCCCGGGTCCCGACGGCCCGGATCATGCGCGTGACGATCGCGATCGGCACCCGCTTCCCGGCGTACTGCACCTCGATGGGACGGGTGCTGCTCGCCTGGCTCCCGGCGGAGGATCTCGACGCCTACCTCGCCCGCGCCGACCTGCGGCCGCTGACCCCGCACACCATCACCTCGCCGGTGGATCTGCGTGCCGCGCTCGACCGCGCACGGAGCCAGGGCTGGGCGATGGTCGACCAGGAGCTGGAGGAAGGGCTGCGGTCGATCGCCGCGCCGATCAGGGACCGCGACGGCCGGGTGGTCGCGGCGGTCAACATCTCCTCGCACGCCAGCCGTACCACCCCGGAGTCGGCCCGCCGCGACCTGCTGCCCCCGCTGCTCGCCACCGCCGCCGCGATCGAGGCCGACCTGCGCGCCACCGCCGCCGCGAACCGGCGGACACCGGAGCCTCCCGCCGCCGCGGACCGGCGGACGCCGGCGCCTGCCGCCGTGAACCAGACGCCGCCCGGCCGCCACCGACTCGGCGCATGACACCCGGAAACATCCCTCAAATCCCCACAGAACCGACCATCTCCGATCACCGAACTGACAACGTTGTCTACGGCCGTGAAATGGGAGATGATCCCTCCGTGGGAGAGACGAGACGCGGCCGTCCGACCATGAACGACGTGGCCGCGGCGGCCGGCGTGGCGCTCAAGACCGTCTCCCGTGTCGTGAACGGCGAACCCGGCGTCAACGCCGCGACCGCAAGGCGCGTGCAGGCGGCCATCGAGCGGCTCGGCTACCGGCGCAACGACAGCGCGCGCATCCTGCGCCGGGGCCGTACGGCGAGCATCGGCCTGGTCATCGAGGACGTCGCGGACGCCTTCTACTCCACCCTCAACCGTGCGGTGGAGGACGCCGCGCTCCACCACGGCTACCTGCTGTTCACCGGGTCGTCCCGGGAGGACTCGGCCCGCGAGCGCGACCTGGTGCTCGCGTTCTGCGCCCGCCGCGTGGACGGGCTGATCATCGTGCCGGCGGGCACGGACCACGGCTACCTCAAGCCCGAGTTCGACGCCGGGATCAAGGCGGTCTTCGCCGACCGGCCGCCCGGCCCGGGCTGCGAGGCGGACACCGTCCTGTGCGACAACGCGGGCGGGGCCAGGGCGGGCACGGCCCACCTGATCGCCCACGGCCATCGCCGCGTCGCCTTCCTCGGCGACGCCCCCACGATCTTCACCGCGACCGAACGGCTGCGCGGTTACCGCGAGGCGCTGGCCGCCGCCGGCCTGCCGTACGACGAGGGCCTGGTGGTCATGGGGCCGCCGGACCCGGCACGGATGCGGGCGGATCTCACCCGGCTGCTCACGGCGTCCGACCCGCCGACCGCGTTGCTGACCGGCAACGGCCGGACCACGGTGGAGACCCTGCGTGCCCTGGCGGCGCTCACCGACAGCGCCGACGCCACGGGCGGCCTCGCCCTGGTGGGGTTCGACGACTTCGAGCTGGCCGACCTGCTGGGCATCACCGTGGTGGCGCAGGATCCCGCCCGGCTCGGCCGTACCGCCGCCGACCTGCTGTTCATGCGCCTGTCCGGGGACGACGGGCCGATCAGCAAGATCGAACTGGCTACGCGGCTGGTTCCGCGGGGCTCGGGCGAGCGCCCTCCCCTCCGGGGCCGTACGGCGGGCTGACCCGCCCCGGCGGGCCGCCACGCAGATCACCCCACCGGGTCGCCACGCAGGTCACCGCGCAGCGCGAGCACGACGGCGATCGCGCCGCAGCCCGACAGCGCGATGGCGAGATGGGCGGGCACGAGCTCGGCGACGGCGCCCACGACGGCCGCGCCCAGCGCCTGGGCGGTCATCAACCCGGAGGTCTGCAGGCCGAACGCCTGCCCGCGTACGGTCTCGGGAACCGCGTCGAGGAACCGCCGCTGGAGCCCCAGGTTGTAGGCGAGCCCTGCCGCGGCCAGGGCGGCCAGCGCCGCCGCCCCGGCGACCCCCGGGCGGGCCGCGAACCCGAGCAGCGGCACCCCCAGCAACAGCGCCAGCGGGACGGTCAGCCGTTCGCGCGCGGCGGGCGGGGCGAACCTGCCGAAGGCGAACTCCCCCGCGCCCATGCCCGCCGCCGCGGCGGCCCGCCCGCCCCCCGCCCCCCCCGCCCATCC
>JADGHC010000655.1 GCA_019689655.1 Microbispora sp. | reverse complement strand
ATCCCCCCCCCCCGGGGGCGCGGCCCCGGGGCGGGGGGCCCGGCCCCCGCGCGAGGCTATTGGACGGCGCTCGCCGCCGTGGCCTGGGCGGCCGTCAGCGCCTCCTGCGGTGACTGCGATCCGCTGAGCGCGGCCTGCATCGCCTTCCACATCGGCTCGGAGATCTTCGGATACTTGGTGCCGAGGTTGTCGCTGGTGCGGCCCTTGGCCGCCTTGACCGCCTCCACCCACACCTTCAGCTCCGGGTTCCGCTCGACCTGCTCGGCCTGCACCTGCTCGGTCGGCGCGATGTACGACAGCGTCGTGTCGGTGGTCAGCGAGTTCTCGGTGCTCGCCAGGCACGTCACCAGCTTCCGGGACACGTCGTAGCGGGAGGTGTCCCGCTGCACCGGGATGGTGACGAACTCCCCGCCGGTCGGTGCCGGGGCGGTGCCGCCGTCCTTGGCGGGGATCGGGATGATGCCGTAGTCGAAGCCGGTCTTCTTCGCGTTGGCGAGCTGCCAGGTGCCGTTCTCGCCGAAGGCGTACTCGCCGGTCGCGAACTCCTGCCAGCTCGTGGTCTGGGTGTTGTTGATCACGGAGTTGGGCGCGTACCCCTTCTTCACCCAGTCGGTCCACAGCGACAGCGCCGCGACCCCCTGGGGCGAGTCGAGCTGCGTGAGCTGCGCCCCCGCGCCCCAGAACCACGGCAGGAACTGGAAGCTGCCTTCCTCGGTGCCGATCGCGGCGAACGTGATGCCTTTCTTGCCCGCCGCCTTCACCTTCTCCAGCGCCGCGGTCAGCGACGCCCAGTCCTTCACCTCGTCGGCGTCGACCCCGGCCTTCTTCAGCACCTCCTTGTTGTAGTAGAGGGCGAGCGTGTTGGCGCCGATCGGGATGCCGTACGTCTTGTCGCCGAGCCGGCCGGCGGCGAGCAGGTTCGGCGAGACGGCCGAGGTGTCGATCTTCGTCTCGTCGGTCGAGGTCAGCACCCCCGCCTCGGCCAGCGTCGAGACCACCGGGTTGTCCACGATCAGTACGTCGGGCGAGTTGGCTTGCTGGGCGGCGAGCAGCGCCTTGTTGGTGAGGTCGGTGGTGTCGTAACCGGTCCGCTTGACGGTCACCCCGGCCTGCGTGCCGCACTGCGAGAGCAGCTTCACCCACTCGGAGGAGTCGTCGAACTGCGGGTAGGGGTCCCAGATCGTGTAGGTCCCGCCGGCGGCCCCGCTCGCACCCGCCGAAGAGGCGCCGGTGCCGTCGGGCTGTGACGAGCAGGCGGTCAAACCGCCTGCGACGGCGAGGACCACCAGTCCCAGGCCGGCGGCGTGCCGGCCTTTGTCGAGGCTCTTCATGTCGTTCTTCCTTTCGACGGCCGACGTCCGGCCGCTGTCATCTCGTTCACCGGAGCGGGTCTGCGCGGTCAGGGTGCGAACCCGCGCGAACTGCTCAGGTGAGCTGGATGTAGTCCAGCTCGGCGTAGCCGGTGCCGCCGGAGAAGTACGGGGACCCCTTGGCCAGGCGGATCACGTTGTAGCCCGCCTGCAGGTTCACCGTGGTGCTGACCGTGGCGCCGAACTGGCCCCAGGCGGGGGTGGGCGGGTAGCTGACCGTCGTCCACGGGCCGCCGTTGTAGGCCAGCCCCTGGGTGGCGGTGGCCCCGGTGGCGTTGGCGTAGCCGATGGTCATCGTGTATGTGCGGGCGGTGGGCACGTTCACCACGAAGTCGACGTAGCTGTCGATGGCGTGGTTGCCGTTGTTGTTGTCGATGCGCCCCACGTAGCCGCCCTCGGACGCGCTGGAGCTGGTCAGCCGCTGGGCGCGGAAGACGGCCGCGTTCTCCGCCTCGTAGCGCTGCTGGTAGGACGGCACGCCGCTGACCGGCTGGATCACCAGGTTGTAGGCGCTGGTCGCCGACATGTTCGGTACCGTGACGCTGATCTCCCCGTTGCTCACCGCGTACGTGCCCGTCGAGATGGTGGTGGGTGCGGGGACGGCGGTGAACCGGCCGCTCGCCGGGGTCGACTGCAGGGTCACCCGGACCGAGGAGCCCAGCGCGCCGATCCCGGTGACGCGGATGGTGTTGGTGCCGGACTCGTTGCCGAAGACCACGCTCACGATCTTGCGGGTGGAGTCGTAGGCGGCGAAGCCGTCCAGGCCGGTCTGCGTGGGCGGGATGGTGGTGACCATGCGGCCGGCCATGTCCCCGTACCACTTGTACAGCCACCAGGTGCCGGTGGGCTGGGTGTTGTTGACCACCAGCCCGTTCATCGTGCCGTACTCGTGCCAGAACGCCCGGTGCGCCATCTCGACGCCGGCGCGCTCGAACTTGGCCACGTAACTGGAGATCCGGCCGGGGACGTCCACCTCGCTCGTCGCGGCGTACTCGTTGATCGCGATGCGGCGGGGGCTGATGCCGAGTGAGGACTCCAGGGATCGGTAGTCGGCGATGTCGGCGGCGATGCGCGCCGGGTCGATCAGCTCGTGCCAGCAGATGATGTCGGGCAGCGTGCCGGTCGCCTTCGCGTTGCTCAGGAACGACGACATCCAGGAGCGGTTGTAGGTGGCGGTGCTCGGGCCGACGATCGGCGTCGTTGTGTCCAGTGCCCGTACGGCCCGGTAGGTGCGCGTCCAGCCGTCGTTGAAGGACCCGGCGGCGGCGGTGTTCCACGTCCAGTCGGGCTCGTTCCACAGCTCCCAGCCGATGATGTTGGTCACCGTGGTCGCGTTGCGGCGGTCGCGGACCATTTTGTCCACCCTGGCCAGCCAGTCGTTCCAGCTCACCCACTTGTAGGGGAAGTCGGGGTAGATGTCCGGCATCCGGATGAACTCCCCGGCCCCGGCCCGGGTGGCCTGGGGGGCCACGAGCAGGGAGTCGCCGCCGGGCGGCTGGCCGTTGGGTTTTTGCCCCACACCGGGGGCGGGCTGCGTGAGCGAGTTGAGCTTCAGCGGCAGCAGCGTGGAGTCGGCCGGGCGGCCGTTTTCGGCCAGGCCGTACAGGCCGCCGGCGGCGACGTGGGTGACGGGCCGGAACGGCTGGGCGACGTTCACCGTCAGGGTGGCGCCCGCCGCCTGGGCGGGGGCCGCGGGGACGCCGGCGACCGCGCCGAGCAGCGCCGCCGTCAGGCCGATGACGCCTCTTGCCGTGATTCGGGGTCTGCGCATGAACTACCTCGCTCTTTCTGGGGCTCAGGTGGGGGGTGGAGAGGAGGTTGAGCCGGGGAC
>JADGHC010000654.1 GCA_019689655.1 Microbispora sp. | reverse complement strand
CGGCTGGCGGGTGGAACCGCGGAGGCGCTGACGCAGAGCTTCCAGGGCTTCCGGGAAGTGATGACGGATGCGGCGGGCGGCCGGAACAACGAGGCGCTCGGCTATCTGAACATGCTGGGCGTGTCCCTGCGGGACGGCACGGGCGCGATCAACAAGGGGCAGGCCGGGTTCTACCGGCTCGCGGACGCGATTGGCCGCATCGCGGATCCGAACCTCCAGGCCCGCGTCATGCGGATATTCGGCATCAGCGAGGATCTGTGGCCCGTCATCCGCCGCGGTTCCGGCGCGTTGCGGCAGTATGAGGCCGAGGCTCGCAGGTTCGGTGTCATCAATGAGAAGGCCGCTGCTGCCTCGCGCGAGTTCAGCCGGGCGCAGACCCGCCTCGGCATGGCGCTGGAGGGCGTCGGTAACACCATTGCCGAGAAGGTGGCGCCGCGGATCACGCCGCTTCTCAACCGAACGGCGGACTGGATCGCCGACAACAAGGAACTGGCCAGCGGTTACGTGACGCTGGCGAGTGTCATCGGCATCACGCTCCTGCCCGCAGTGTCCCGCCTGGCGCTGAGTTTCGCGGGCATTGGTTCTGTCCTCGCCGCAATCAAGGCGTTTCGGGTGCCAGTGTGGCTTGGGACGATCCTGGGTGGCGCGGCGGTCTTGGGCAGCATCGGCGCGACGCAGGGCGAGGCCGAGCGCAACGGGGAGCGGCTGTCCGTCCTGCAGGCGATCAAGAGGTGGCTGGAGGACCGCGGCGTCCAGTTCCAGATTCCGTCGGTCCGGCTTCCTTCCGCTCTGCCGCCGGAGGTCGGGCGGCAGGTGGCCGCCGCGGCCGTGCGCCATGGCGTCAATCCCGATTTCGCCACGGCCATCGCGCGAAATGAGGGCGGCACAGGCAGGGTTTCCCCGGCCGGCGCCATCGGCACGATGCAGCTCATGCCGGACACCGCGCGCGACCTCGGCGTGAATCCCTACGATCAGGAGCAGAACATAGACGGCGGGGTCCGCTACCTGCGGCAGTTGCTGAACCGCTTCGGCGGGAACCAGCTTGCGGCGGCCGCTGCCTACAACGCCGGCCCGAACCATCCGGGCGTGCAGCGGTTCGCGCAGACGGGCGACCGGAGTCAGTTGCCGTCTGAGACGAAAGTCTACCTTTCCAGGCTGGAGGCGCAGGGCGTGCGGGAGCGCGGCGAGGTGCGCGTGACCGTGGATCTCCGCAACGCCCCGCCCGGCACCATCGCGACGGCCGCCGCGACCGGCAGCGCCACGGTTGACCGCCCGCGCGTCGCCACCGCCATGCCAGGCTTCGCCGCGCCATGAGCAGTTGGACCGAAGGGCTGCGGCCCGCCTCCTTCCGTGGCGTGCCGTTCTCCGTGCTGTCCGCGGAGGCGGGGCTCGCGCGACGGACGGCGGTCCACGAATACCCGTTCCGTGATGATGTCTGGGTGGAGGACCTCGGCGGCGGCCGGAACACATTCGGCCTGACCGGCTTCCTCGTGGGCGATGACGTGATCTCGCTCCGCGATGACATGCAGGCCGCGGCGCAGACGCCGGGGCCGGGGGAACTGATCCACCCGACCTTCGGCAGCCTGACCGTGGCCTGCGTCGATTTCCGCACGGCCGAGCGGTGGGACGCCGGACGCGTCATCGAGCTGTCGTTCGCGTTCGTCCGCGCCGGGGAGCGACTCTATCCCGGCAGCGACCCGGCAACCGGCGATGCCGTGCGGAGCGCGGCCGACGCTGCGGACCAAGCCGCGTCGGGCGATTTCGTCTCCCGGATCGGCGCGACGCTCCGGCAGGGCGGCGCGGCCATCAATGGCGTGATCTCGACCGCGCAGAAATACGGCGGCATGGCGCAGCGGCTGGTGGGCGATGCCACGCGCGTCCTGCACTCGGTCGGCGGCATGATCCCCGGCATGGACCGGGTGTTCAGCCGGTATCTCTCCGGGGCGCGGCGCTTCCTGGGCCAAATCGGGTCCGATGTCGGCACGGCGCGCGGCTTCATCAACGGCGCGGCCACGACCCGGAGCGCGGTTGATCGGGCCGCGGCTGACCTGACGAGGGCGGCGAACAGCCTATGAGCACCCCCGCTGATTTCGCCGCCGCCGCCCAGGCGCTCGCCGCGGCACTCCGGGCCGCCACCGACGACCCGGCCGATCAGGTGCGTCTCCTGGCGGCGCTGGCGGCCTTCGCGCCGCCGGCTGCAGGCGATCCGGCGGGCGACCTTTGCCGGCGGGCTGCGCTGACGGAGTTGGCGCGGGCGACGGCGGACTACCGGGCTGCCTCCTATGAGGAGGCGGTGGCGCTGCGCGATATGGTCTGCGGCCTGCTCTCAGATGAGGAAATCCGGGCGGCGGACCAGGGCGAGGACGCTACCTTCGGCGCCTTCCGGGCGCTCCGGATCGCGGTAGCGCGCGACCTGACGGCGCGGGCGGCGGACCTCGCGCGGCTGCGGACGGTGCAGACGGCCGCCCCGCTGCCGGCGCTGGTGCTGGCGAACAAGCTGTACGGCGATGCCGGCCGGGCGGAGGAGCTGACGGAGTATGCCGGGGCGGCAAATCCGCTGTTCCTGCCGACGCGGTTCAGGGCAAGGGAGCGGTGACGAAACGCATGTCGTCGGCACGAAAGTACAGGCAATCGCGCGGGCCCTGCTTGTGCTCGCATAGGCGGAAATACTTTCCATCTGGGCTTCGCGCGGACAGATCCCAATCATACGCTTCCCAGACGTGCGCCGCATCCAATACGGCGCGGCAAATGCCATTGCCCATCAGGAAATCGAAAGTCTCTACCGCGTGGCGCCTCATAGTAGGGATCTGGAAGAAGGCTTCGAGGTCTTTGATGGTTCGGCAACCGACAGCGCTACCATCCTTGGGGTAATAGGTATTGGGCGCATGGAGGTCGATATCCACCCACTGCGGGCGCGGCGCCGGACCATCTTCATTCTGTGTCGCCCGCTCCGGGTCACTCAGGAAATGCAGCGCCACCAGGACCGCGATACCGGCGAACATGGCCTGCCATAGCCATTCGGCTAGACGCTCCATCATCCCCTTATGGGGGAGGTTCGGCCCGCTCGGGTCCTGATTGAAATTGCCTGCCGGCTGGTCGTCGGGCGGCGCTCTGTGTTCCATGTTCCATCCCGCTTCCCAAACGACCGGACGCTACCATTGGTTGGGAGGGGAGTGGAGTCTGAAGGGGTGTGACCGGGGGATGAGGG
>JADGHC010000653.1 GCA_019689655.1 Microbispora sp. | reverse complement strand
GTCCCGGATTCCCCGGAACTGGTACAACATCGTCCCCGATCTGCCCACGCCTCCCCCGCCGGTGCTCCACCCGGCGACGCTGGAGCCGGTCGGCCCCGACGACCTCGCCCCGCTCTTCCCGGTAGCGCTGATCGAGCAGGAGGTCTCGGGTGAGCGGTTCATCCCGATCCCCGACGGCGTCCTCGACGTCTACCGACTCTGGCGGCCCACCCCCCTCATCCGCGCCCGGCGCCTCGAGCGCGCCCTCGGCACGCCCGCGCGCATCTACTACAAGTACGAGGGCGGCAGCCCGTCGGGCTCGCACAAGCCCAATACCGCGGTCCCCCAGGCGTACTACAACGCGCGGGAGGGCGTGCGCAGGCTGACCACCGAGACCGGCGCGGGCCAGTGGGGCTCGGCGCTGGCATTCGCCTGCGCGCAGTACGACCTGGGGTGCGAGATCTGGATGGTCAGGGCGTCGTACGAGCAGAAGCCGTACCGGCGCACGCTCATGAAGGTCTACGGCGCGACCGTGCACGCCAGCCCCTCGGCGGTGACCACGGCGGGCAGCAGGATCCTGGCGGAGGACCCGCACTGCACGGGATCGCTGGGCATCGCCATCAGCGAGGCCGTCGAGGTCGCCGGACAGCACGACGACACGCGGTACGCCCTGGGCTCGGTGCTCAACCACGTCCTGCTGCACCAGACCGTGATCGGTGAGGAGGCGCTGGAGCAGCTCGCCGTTCTCGGCGAGACGCCCGACGTGGTCATCGGCTGCACCGGCGGCGGCTCCAACTTCGCCGGGCTGGCCTTCCCGTTCCTGCGGGAGAAGCTCGCGGGACGGATGAACCCGGTGCTGCGGAGCGTGGAGCCGGCCGCCTGCCCGTCGCTGACCCGGGGCACGTACGCCTACGACTTCGGCGACACCGCCGGGTTCACCCCGTTGATGAAGATGCACACGCTGGGGCACACGTTCGTGCCCGACCCGATCCACGCCGGCGGGCTGCGCTACCACGGCATGTCGCCGCTGCTGTCGCACGTGTACGAGCTGGGCCTGGTAGAGGCCGTGGCGGTGAGCCAGACCGAGTGCTTCGAGGCGGGAATCCGCTTCGCCAAAACCGAGGGCGTCGTGCCGGCCCCGGAACCCGCCCACGCGGTGGCCGCCACGATCGCGGAGGCGCTGCGGTGCGCCGAGTCGGGCGAGGAAAAGGTCATCTTGATGTCCCTGTGCGGGCACGGCCATTTCGACCTGCAGGCGTACGAGAGCCACCTCGCCGGTCATCTGGAGGATTTCACGCTTCCGCAGGAGCGGATCGACGCGGCCCTCGCGCACCTGCCCGCCGTCTGATGTGACGCATGGACACTGATACCCGTTTCGTCCCCTGACCGGCGGGTACGGCTGCGCCATCACGCCGTCACACCGACCGGAGCACTCATGTCAAACGGCTGAAATGCGCGGTATCAGCTCCATACGATGCTGGGACACCATCCCGCTCTCCTCCGGAGAATTCGTTGAACCGGAACTGCGTCATCAAGGATCCGGCGCCGGGACATCGAGCGCAGTGGCGCCGCAGCAGCGCCGCATCCGCGCATGAGCGGCTGGCTTTCCTGAACGAGGCGAGCCGGCGCATCGGCAGCACCCTCGACCTGGCCGAGACGAGCCGGGAGCTGGTGGACGTGGCGGTTCCCCGCTTCGCCGACGCGGCGGCCGTGATGGTGCAGGACCGGCTCATGCGGGAAGGCGAGCTGTCGCCCCGGCCCGTGGACGGGACGACCCTCGTACGCCGGGTGGCCCTGAGCGTGGCCGACGCCGATCCGGACCCCTGGGTGAAGGCCTTCCCCGTCGGCGAGACGACGGTCTACCCGGCGATCCTTCCGCAGGCCCAGAGCATGGCCGGCGGTCAACCGCTGATGTACCCGGCACTCGACAAGGAGAGCGCGCGGCTGATAGGCGCCAGCCTGGACCGGGAGGAGGCGGTCGCCGCGCTCCTGACCGACTCCTCGTTCCTCTCGGTCCCCCTGCGGGCGCGGGGCCGGGTCCTCGGCTGCGCGGTCTTCGTCAGGCGCGCGGGCACCCTGCCGTTCGAGGAGCAGGACGTGGTGGTGGCCGAGGATCTGGCCGCCCGCACCGCCCTGTGCATCGACAACGCGCGGCTGTACACCATGGAGCGCAGGACCGCGCTGACCCTGCAGAGCAGTCTGCTGCCCGTCGAGCTGCCGCAGGCGCTCGGCATGGACATCGCCTCGCGCTATCTGCCGGCCAGCGACCTGGTGGGCGTCGGAGGCGACTGGTACGACGTGATCGCCCTGCCGGGCTGCCGTACCGCCCTGGTGGTGGGCGACGTCATGGGGCACGGGACCAGGGCCGCGGCGACCATGGGCCAGCTCCGCACGGCCGCGCGTACGCTGGCCAGTCTCGACCTGCCGCCCGACGAGGTGCTGTTCCGGCTCAACTTGATGAGCCAGGACCTCGACCCGAGCCAGATCGCGACATGCATCTACGCCGTCTACGACCCGGTGACGCGCAGCTGCGCGCTCGCCCGCGCCGGGCACGTGCCGCCGATCCTGCTGCATCCCGACCGGTCGACCGAGATCATCGACCTGCCCGCGGGCCTGCCCCTCGGCATCGGCAGCGACCCCCTGGAGTCGCACGAGCTGATCCTGCCGTCCGGGAGCGTGCTCGCGCTCTACACCGACGGCCTCGTGGAGAGCCGGGAGCGGGACCTGGACGCCGGGATCATGGGGCTGCGCCGCCTGCTCGCCGGTCCGATCGAGGATCTGGACGACATGTGCGACGCGATCATCAGCAGGCAGCGGTCGGGCCACGAGCGTGACGACATCGCCCTGCTGGTGGCGCGGGTGCGCGACCTCGACCCCGACGAGGTGGCGACCTGCCCGTTGCCCGCCGACCCGCGGTTCGTCTCGCACGCGCGCCGCTTCGTACGCGGCACTCTGCAGCGGTGGAACCTCGGCGGCCTGGTCGACGGCACCCAGCTCATCGTGAGCGAACTGGTCACCAACGCGCTCAAACACGGCTGGCCGCCGATCGAGCTGCGGCTGCTGCGCGGGCGCACGCTGGTGGTCGAGGTCGTCGACGGCTCCCCCGCCGTCCCCGCCCCGCGTACGGCCGCCCTCGACGAGGACACCGGCCGCGGCCTCCAGCTGATCAAGCGGTTCGCCTACCGCTGGGGCACCCGGCCCACCCCGTACCCAAAGAAAGTCAGGGTCG
>JADGHC010000652.1 GCA_019689655.1 Microbispora sp. | reverse complement strand
GCCCCGTCTGTGCGGGAGGGGGAATCGTCTACGGTACGGCCAGGTTCAGCAGCGCAGCGGTGCGGGCGAAGAGAGCGACCCACCCCCTGCTCGCTACCGCTTCTGTCCAATTGGGAGTGGTGAGCCGGGTGGGAATCGAACCCACGACCACGAGATTAAAAGTCCCGTGCCGGCCGGTTCCGCCCTGTTCCGCTCCCGCCCGCAGGACAACGCGAAAACCCTGATATAGCGCCCGTTTCCGCGCATCGGATATTCCGTGCGATTCCGTCACTTTCCGCTTGCGTCCGCACCAAATGTCCGGTCAATGTCCGGTCAGCACGGCCACGAGATTTGGCCCGGTCGGGGGGTATCGCGGCGATGAAGGTTCTGCGGGAAGGCCCGGTGAAGATCACCAAGGCGACCATTGACGCGGCGTGGCGCCGCCGGGCGCCCGGCCAACGGCTGATGATCGCGGACGCCGAGTGCCGGGGCTTGGCGCTGGTGGTGAACCCCACTGGGATGACCTGGCGCTTCGACTACAAGCCGCGCGGGATCGACGCTGCCACCGGCAAGCGGTTCGCTACGCAGTCCGTCACCATCGGCACCCCCGAAAGCCATTCGATCGACGCCGCCCGCGCCGCGGCCGGCGCCATGAAGGGGCAGGCGAAGGCCGGCACCGACCTTGCGGGCGAGCGGAAGGCGAAGATCGCGGCGAGTGCGGAGCGGCGCTCGCGGACCCTGGATCGGCTGGCGGAGGACTACGCGAAGGCTCTGCCCAAGCGGCCCAAGCTGCGCGGCACCGGCAAGCTGTCACCGGCCCATGCCGCCGCGGAACTCGCCCATGTGAAAGCGGCGATTGCCGATATGAAGGCCGGCGGCAAGGCGGTGGCGGATATTGGGGCATCCGACCTCCGCGCCCTGCTACGCGCCAATGCCGAGCAGCCCGGCGCCGCCCGGCATCGCTTTGGCGCCCTCTCCCGCTTCCTCGACTGGTGCCGCGACGAAGGCTTGATCGCGGTGAACCCCTGCACGCTGATCGGCAAGGACCGGCGGCCGAAGGCGGTCCCGGCCCGGCAGGACTACCTGAAGCCGGCCGCCCTCGCCCATCTGTGGAAGGCGGCCGGCGAGGCGGACAAGCTGGAGCCCGTGCATCGGGACTATCTGCGCTTCCTGATCGCCATACCTTGCCGCCGCACGGAAGCGGCGACCCTGGAATGGGCGCATCTCGACCTCGACGCCAGGGAATGGACGCAGCCCGGCGCCTTGACGAAGAACGGCGATCCCCATCGGCTGCATCTCCATCCCCTCGCCCTCGATCTTCTGCGCGCCCGCCATGAGGCTGCCGGCCAGCCCAAGGCCGGGCTGGTATTTCCGGCGCCGCGGTCCGGCGAGGCTCTGACCACATTCTCCAAACTCAAGGCGGCGCTGGATGCCAAGGCGGAGCGTGCCGGCTGGCGATTCCACGACTTCCGCCGGTCCTTCGCCACGGCGCTTGGCGAGGCAGGCTTTGCGGAGCCGGTGGTTGATGCCGTCCTGAACCACCGGCAGGCCGCGACCCGCGGCGGTGTGTTGGGGGTCTATCAGCGTGCGGTGCGCTGGCCGGAACAGGTAGCTGCCATGGCCGCATGGGGCGAAATCCTGGCCTCAGCCATAGAGGGAAAGAGCCCTGGCGCCGAGAAGGTGGTCGCGCTCTCCACCGGTCGGCGAAAGGCGGCGGGCGGCGCCGGCTGACAGAACACCCCCGGACCCTTGCATCGTGCGGCCCTTCGGACCCCGAGAGGCATAGGGACCATAGGGGGCATAGGGGGCATGAACCCCTGAGAATCCGCGCCGGGCGGTCCCCGGCCCGAGCCCGGCGGCACCGGGCATGAGAAAGCCCGGCCGGTGGTGGCACACCGAACCGGGCTGTAACCCTAGCATGTGAGGCAAGCACATGACCGAGGCAGTATTGGGCGCTACCACGCCTGCGCCGCGCGGCTTCCGCGAGCCAGGCGCCCCGCCCTGGTCCCGGCCGCGCCCCCGGCCCTTCGTGTGGCCGAAGCCAATCGCACAGGCTCCGAAGCCGCCGAGGCCGGGCAAGTAGATCGGACTACCGGCTATACTGCGAATCGGCGGGGCTAGGCTGGCCCCCGAACGCCCGGACCCTCCGCGCCGGGCTGCCCCGCCGACCCTTCATGCGGAGCGCGCGGAGGCGCGGCAATGCAAGACAATACAATCCAAGATGAGACTAACGGGGGCGACGATGCCGGGCGCTCATATCCTCTGCCACCTCCCGAGGTGTGGGGGCGATTTGTGTCTGCCCTTCACTTCGCGGCCAGCGTGCAAATTTCGGCGGATCGGCTGAAGGATGATTCTCGCGTTCCTCCCGACGCGGCCCGCAAGGCGATTGGCCATGCACTGAATGCGCTATTGGAGATGTTGTACAGCGTGCCGGAACTGCGTGCCGACACCCTGTATCAGCCGTTCCAAACGCTGGCCGCGGCATGGACGGACGTTGAATCCGGGTTGAGGCCCGCGCTGTTCGAGCCGAGGGGGAAGCCCCGCGCGCCCATCGCATCGCAATTCACTATGACGCTTGCCGCGATGGCTGTGGACGCCAGCATGGAATGCGGTGCGCGCCGGGAGCAGGCCGCAAGGAAGGTGGCCAGGATCATCACGGCTGGCAAGTTGCCGACCGGAACTGCGGGCCGAGCGCCACTCTGGAAAACGGTGCTGGACTTCCGGGCAAGGTTGGCCGAAGGCCCCGGAGGGCGCGCCCCGCAACACGCTCTCAAGCTATGGACCAACTACAAGCAGGACCCTGGGCAATACGGCGCCACCCCCTCGGCGCGCGCCGCAACCCTGCTTGAAGCCCTTACACAGCGCGGGTTCGCCTTCAGGCTCCTATAGGATACGGGGCGGGCGCAAGTTTCTGAATCGCTCCCGCACCGTTCCGAACACGCGCAACCCATCGTTCCGCCACGCCCCGCTGCGGGGCTGCAAGGAAAGATGGGCTGACATGCACAAGACCGAACTCCGCGGCGGCAACGCCGGCAGATTGCCGGCCGCAGCCATTCCTGACCTTCGCGCTCTGCCGGTCCGTGTGGACCGGCGCGCGGGCGCCGAACTGGTGACGCGCTTCTATTTCCCGGTATCGCATCGCACGCTGGAAGCCTGGCCGCTGACCTGGCGCCGGGTGAACGGCAAGGCGGTGTGCGAGACGGCCGAACTGTTCGCGGTGGCCGAGGCAAAG
>JADGHC010000651.1 GCA_019689655.1 Microbispora sp. | reverse complement strand
CTGCCGGGGCGCGGCCGGCGGCCGGACTCCGCGGCCCCTGCCGCACCGCGACGGCGCGGCATATAAATCCGAAAAGATTCGGTCCGTAACTTCTCCTCCTTTATGAGGATGATTTACCGTTCGGGGGCCGGAATAATCGCCCCGATGGCTGCCATAGAGATTCGCAATCTGGTGAAGTCGTTCGGGCCGGTGAAGGCCGTGGACGGCGTCTCGTTCAGCGTGGAGGCCGGATCCGTCACCGGATATCTCGGCCCCAACGGAGCCGGAAAGACGACCACGCTCCGCTGCCTGCTCGGCCTGGTCACACCCGATTCGGGGGAGGCCCTGGTGAACGGCGAGCGCTACGTCACGCTCTCCCGGCCGACGGCCGAGGTCGGCGCCGTGCTCGAGGCCACGAGCTTCCATCCCGGCCGCACCGCCCGCAACCACCTGCGCATTCTCTGCACGGCGGCCGGGCTGCCCGACGCCCGTGCGGACGAGGCGCTGGAGCAGGTCGGCCTCGCGGACGCGGCGGACAAGCGGGTGCTCGGCTTCTCGCTGGGCATGCGGCAGCGGCTCGCGCTCGCCTCCGCCCTGCTCGGCCGGCCCCGGGTGTACATCCTCGACGAGCCCGCCAACGGCCTCGACCCGGCGGGGATCGAGTGGCTGCGGGGGTTCCTGCGCCACCTCGCCCACGACGAGGGCGCGGCCGTGCTCGTCTCCAGCCACGTCCTCGCCGAGGTCGAGCAGACGGTCGACAACGTTGTGATCATCGCCAGGGGCCGCCTGGTCCGCCAGGGGAGCCTGGCCGAGCTGATCAGCGACGGCGGGGAGGTGATCCGGGTGCGTGCCACGCAGGCCGCCGACCTCGCCCCGGCGCTGGAGTCGGCGGGCGGGGCCATCGAACGCGCGGACGACGGCCTGCTGCGCGTGCGCGGGCTCGACGAGGAGACCGTCGGCCGGGTCGCCCTCGACCGGCGGATCGTGGTCACCGAGATGGTGCGGGAGCGATCCGACCTGCAGAAGGTCTTCCTCGAGCTGACGGAGGAGCGATGAGCGGTCTCGTCCCCGGCCTCGTCAAGGCCGAGCTGCGCAAGATATTCACCACCCGGCTGTGGTGGATCATGCTGATCGTCACGCTGCTGCTCGTCGGGGTGAGCCTGGGCTTCCTCATCGCGTTCGCGGGGGTCGCGCAGAACGGCGCCGCGCTGCCCGCGCTGGACACCCCGCAGTGGGCGGAGACGGCCTGGTCCGGAGGGGCGAGCGTCGGGATCTTCGTGATGATCCTCGGCGCCGTCATGATGACCTCCGAGTACCGCTACCAGACGATCACGGGTACCTTCCTCACCACCCCGCGGCGCGGCCTGGTGATCGTCGCCAAGCTGGTGGCCGGGCTGCTCGTCGGGGCGCTGTTCGGCCTGGCCGTGCTGGTCTTCCAGGCGGTCACGGTGATCCCGGCCGTGACGATCGGCGGAGGCGAGTTCTCGCTGACGGCCTCGCGGATTCCGCAGCTCAGCCTCGGCATCCTCGCGACGCTGGCGTTGTACGCGGTGTTCGGCATCGGCCTGGGAGCGCTCGTACGCAACCAGATCGCGGCCATCGTGGCCGCGATCATCTGGGCGTACGTGATCGAGAGCATCTTCACGGCGATCCCGGCGCTGCACGGCGTGGGCAAGTGGCTGCCGGCCGGAGCGGCGCAGGCGCTGATGAGCATCGACGTGGACACCGGCCTGGGCAAGCCGGAGTGGCTGCCCGCCTGGGCGGGCGCCCTCGTCCTGGTCGGGTACGGCGTGCTGTTCGCGGCCGTCGCCGCCGTCACGACGGTCCGCCGCGACATCACCTGACCGCTCACCCGGGGCGACGACGGCGTGCTTGAGGGCCGGCTCCCGCACGCGGGCGAGGCGCCTGGCCTCGCCCGCGATCGGCAGGGGGCCGGGGCGGATCCGGGTCAGTGCCTGCCGAGGACGCAGAACTCGTTGCCCTCCGGGTCGGCCATCCACGGAACGTCGCCCTGCCCGATGTCGGCGGGCGTCGCACCGAGCTCCGTCAACCGCGCGACCAGCTCCGCCCGATGGGCCTCGGATGTGGTGGCGAGATCACCCCAGCCGAGCGCCTCCGCCCAGGACCGCCCGAGCGCCGCGTCATCCCGGGCCTTGATGTTGACTTGAACCAATCGGAGCGCCACCCGGCCGATCATAGGTGCATGCCGGCGGTCGGATGGCCCGTTCCCGCCGTCCGCGGCGTGACCGGGACGGCGGCGGACCGGGGTCGCCACCGGCCGTCCTCGCCCGGGGGCCGGGTCGCGATCGTGCGCCCGAGCTGGTTTGCTTGGACGGTCACCTGTCGGCACCGACTACACGGGGAACGTGAATGCGCAGCGTCGAGCCCGAGGTCTTCCTCGTCGCCAAACCGTCTATCGACTACGACGAGCTGGCCCGCTACCTCCGCGAGATCGGCGGGGAGAGCTGGCTGGAGCGGCTGGAGCGGGGCGAGTTCGACGCCCAGAACCTCGCCGAGTTCGCCGGGCGGCTGTGCTACCGGTCGTTCGAGCCCGGCCTGAACCCGAACGTCACGAGGATCCGCACCGACCAGGAGGCGTACCTGCGCAACATCCTGGCCAGTGCGCACGGCTCGGTGCTGGAACACCTCAGCTTCAGCTTCGTGCTGCACAACGTCTCCCGGGTGCTGACCCACGAGCTGGTACGGCACCGGCCGGGAGTCGCCATCTCGCAGGAGTCGCTGCGGTTCGTACGGCTGACCGACATCCCGTTCTGGTTCCCGGAATGGGCGCGTGAGGACGCCGAGCTGATGAAGCGGGCGACCGAGATGCTCGACCGGATGGAGGAGTTCCAGAACTGGATGGCGGCCCACTTCGGGCTCGACGAGGAGGGCGTGCCGTTCGCGGAGAAGAAGCACCGCACCTCGTTCATGCGCCGCTTCGCGCCCGAGGGCGTCGCGACCGGGCTGGTCTGGACGGCCAACGTGCGCACCCTGCGGCACACGATCGAGGCCCGTACGGCCGCGGGCGCCGAGGAGGAGATCCGCCTCGTCTTCAACCGCATCGGGGAGATCATGCGCGAGGAGGCCCCGGCGCTGTTCGGCGACTACGTGGTCGAGGATGGCGCCTGGATTCCCGGCTGGCGCAAGGTCTGACTCCGGCGTGGGGGGGGGGGGGGGGGGGGGGGGGGGGGGGGGCGCGGGGGCGGGGCGGCGCGGGGCGCCCGCCGCCCCGGGC
>JADGHC010000650.1 GCA_019689655.1 Microbispora sp. | reverse complement strand
GGACGGGCTGGGGCTCACGGACGGGCTGGGGCTCGTGCTCGGGCCGCCGCTGCCGGTGAGCCCGAAGAACTGGATGGCGAGGGCGGCCATACCGCTCGCCGGGAGGGTGTGCCCCGCGCCCTGGATGCTGTACGCCTCGACCTGCACCGTCCCGGAGGCGTCGGCGTACTGGCGGCGGGTCCACCCGGACTGCGGCGTGTCCGTCCTGGTCGGCGTCTGGCTCAAGCCGTGCACGTTCGTCCACTGCTTGATCTCCTCATCCAGCTCGGAGTAGGAGACCACGAAGTCGGACGTCCCGTGCCACAGCTGCATCCGCGGCCACGGCCCGTGATAGCTCGGGTTCGCGTTGCGGACCGCGTCGCCCCACTCCTGGGCGCTCTTGCCCACGCACGGGGCGGAGTTGCCGCCCGGGTTGTAGGCCGCCTCGTTGGGGAAGCAGGTGAACGGCACGCCCATGAACGCCGCGCCCGCCTTGAACACCTCGGGATACAGGGCGAGCATCGCGTTGGTCATCATGGCGCCCGAGGAGGCGCCGGTCGCGAACACCCGGTTCGGGTCGCCGTGGTACTGCTGCTCGACGTACGTCACCATCGACATGAGCGACACCGGGTCGGTCTGGCCGCCGCGCACCTTGGACGCGTCGGACCAGTTGTCGAAGCAGTTCATCTTCTTCGACGCCGACGGATAGATGACGATGAAGCCGTACCGGTCGGCGAGCGACGCGAACTCGGTGGACGAGTAGAAGCCCGGCCCCGAGCCGCCGCACGTGTGCATGGCCAGCACGATCGCCGGGTTCTGCTGGACGTTGTTCGGCACGTACAGGTACATGCGCAGGTTGCCGGGGTTGGCGCCGAAGTTCGTCACCTCGGTCAACGTGGCCGCGGCGGCGGGGTGCGCGGGCACCAGCGCCGACACCAGTGTCGCGGCGGCACACACAACCGCCGCGAAGACGCCGGCGAGCACCGCGGGCAATCGCCTCATCCGCTCCTCCTTTTTTCGGAAAGAAATACCGACTCCGCCGGTATATGAGCAGGCCAGGCGGCGGTCAAGAAGCCGAACTAATGATCTGGAAGGCGGTTTTCCATTCTCCCGGTTTATCAGGTAGTTTCGGCCATAACAATCTTTCGCGAGGCGTGGGCGACGTGAAACTTACATCCGGGAGAGCGCGCGGCGTGATGGTCAGCGGAAGGCGAAGCCCGCGGGGAGCGGTTCCCACCGGAACAATCCGGCGGGCACGGCGTCGGCGAGCGCCTGGTATCCCGCCGGGTTCAGGTGCAGGTGGTCGCCCACGTCGTACGCGGGCAGCAGCCGCCGGGGGTCGGCCGGGTCGCGGACGGCGCGGTCGAAGTCGATGACCGCGTCGAACCGGCCGCCGGTCCTGATCCACTGGTTGACCGCCTGCCGCGCCGCCTCCCGATGCCCGCGCGCGTCGTCGTAGGGGTCGTGGCCGCCGAACGGCGTCAGCGTCGCGCCGTACACCCGGATGCCCCGCGCGTGCGCCCTGGTCACGATCTGGTCGTAGGCCCCGATCAGGTCGTCGGCCACCTGCTTTTGCCCGGCCTCGCTCGCCTCGGCGGTGCCGATGTCGTTGACGCCCTCGAAGAGGACCAGCCACCGCACCCCGCTCTGCGCGAGCACGTCGCGGTCCAGCCGGGCCAGCGCGTTCGGGCCCAGGCCGTCGTCGAGCACCCGGTTGCCGCCGGCCGACTGGTTCGCCAGGGCGATATCGCGGGTGTCGCTCCGGGAGTGCAGGCGGTCGATCAGCCGGTCGGGCCACCGGTCGTTGCCGTTGGTGGTCGAGCCCCGGCCGTCGCTGAGCGAGTCGCCCACCACCGCGACCGCCGCGGCCGACGGCGCCGACCACACCTCCACTCCGCCGAGGAGATACCAATGGTCGACGGGCGTCGCGCCGGGCAGGTCGGCGGCCCCGGCGTGGTCGCCGGCGAGCAGATACGAGGTGGTCCGGGAGCCGGGATGCGAGGTGACGGAGCGCGAACGCTGACCGTCGGCGAGATAGACCGTCACCGTGAGGTTGGACCCGGGTTCGAGCGCGAAGTCCAGCGGGTCGGAGACGGCCTGCGCACCGGCGGGAATCACCGTCGACGGGCGGTGGTGGAAGGTCACCTGCCGCACGGTCCCCGGCAGGATCGCGCTCACCCCGGCCCGCCCGCCGGCCGGCAGCGCGACGGTGACCTTCGTGATCGGCAGCGCCGCGCCGCCGAAGGCGTTCGAGAAACGCAGCCGCATCTGCCGCCCGCCCGCCGAGACCCGTACGGTCTGCCGCAGCGTGGCGCCGGCGAAGACGAGGCCATCGTGGGCGAACGGCGCGGGCGGCATGTTGTCCGGCTCGGCGGCCTGCGGCATCGCCGTCCAGGTGGGGACCCAGTGCCCGTCCCCCGGCACCCCGTGCCGCGATGGCTCACTCATGGGATCCTCCGGCCGTGGGCGTCGGGCACTCCGGACTTGCGGAAGAAGTAGGCGTTGATCTGGTCGCGCCACTCCACCGCGCAGCGGAGCTGCTCGTCGAGCAGGTCCTTCACCCGGGCGTGCAGCGACGGGTCGAACAGCCCGGCGGCCTCATCCCAGCGCCGCCTCATCTCGATCACCTGCTCCACCCCCGCGAAGTGGGTGTCGTAGATGTGCTGGATGACCGTGGACCCGCTCCGCAGCACGTGCCCGTACGGGACATGGTGGAAGAACAGCAGCAGTTCGTCCGGGCAGTCGGCGAGCGACTCGTACACCTCCGACCACGGCGGCGGGTACTGGCCGGTGAAGCCGGTCCCGGTGGCGCGGGTGCGGTCCACGCCGATGCCGTCCCGGTCGGCGAAGTGGTAGGTGCCCCACGGCGTGTACTCGTAGCCGTCCACGTCGGGCCCGTAGTGGTGCCCGGGGCGGACCATGAAGCCGACGCCGAGCGGCGCGGTGTACCGCTCGTAGGTGCGCCATGAATCATCCATGATCGCGTGCAGGGTGTGCCGCAGCCGCTCCGCGTCCGCGGCCGCGTCGGACCCGGTCGCGGACGGGAAGGTGAGGTCGATCCACTCATCGAGGATCGCCGTCGGCTCCAGCCACGGGTCCCAGGCGAGCCGCCCGAATGCGTACAGGTTGGCCTGCGCGAGCGGGTGACCGGTCCAGTAGGGGTCGTCGCCCACGTTGGACACCCCCACCACGCCCCCGCCGACGACGACGTCCGCCACGGCGGCCCCGTCCGCACCCCAGGGGCGGAAGC
>JADGHC010000649.1 GCA_019689655.1 Microbispora sp. | reverse complement strand
GCGGAGCAGGTGCGAGTGATTCGCATCTGCCGCGCACCCGCTCTTGTCGAGATGCCGCGATGGATTTCCCGAGGCATCGTGGTGCCATGAGCCAGCAACAGGCCGGCCACGGGCACGCACATGGGCACGGGCCCGCGCGGGGACATGGGCATGAGCACTCGCATGGGCACTCGTACGGACCCGCGCGGAGACACGGGCACGGGCACTCGCACGGACACGGGCATGGGCACACACATGGGCCCGGTGCGGCGCTCCGTACGCGGATCGCGCATCTGCTGCGCCCCCACTCGCACGAGGCCGCCGACAAGATCGACCCCGTGATGGAGTCGTCCGCCCGGGGGATGCGCGCACTGTGGGTGTCGCTGGCCGGACTCGGCGCGACGACGCTGGTCCAGGCGGTGGTGGTGGTCCTGTCGGGATCGGTGGCACTGCTGGGCGACACCCTGCACAACGCGGCCGACGCGCTGACCGCCGTGCCGCTCGGGATCGCGTTCCTGCTCGGCCGTCGTCCGCCCACCCGCCGCTACACCTACGGCTACGGACGGGCCGAGGACCTGGCCGGCGTGGTCATCGTCGCGGCGATCGCCGCGTCCTCGATCGGCGCCGCATACGCCGCGATCGGGCGGCTCCTGGAACCGCGAGAAGTCGACCACCTGGGCGCCGTCGCGGCGGCGGCGCTGGTGGGCTTCGCCGGGAACGAGCTGGTCGCCCGCCACCGCATCCGCGTCGGCCGCGAGATCGGCTCGGCGGCCCTCGTCGCCGACGGGCTGCACGCCCGCACCGACGGCTTCACCTCACTGGCCGTGCTGGCCGGCGCCGGAGGAGCGGCGGCCGGCTGGACCTGGGCCGACCCCGTCGTCGGCCTGCTCATCACGGTCGCGATCCTGATGGTGCTGCGGCAGGCGGCGCGGGAGGTGTACCGCCGGCTGATGGACGCCGTCGACCCCGCTCTCGTGGACCGCGCCGAGGCGGTGTTGCTGGCCACGCCCGGCGTGCTCGGCCTCGGGCAGGTGCGGCTGCGCTGGATCGGTCATCGGCTCAGGGCCGAGTGCGAGGTCGTCGTCGACCCGGCGGTCACGGCGGTGGAGGCCCACCGGGTCGCGGTCGAGGCCGAGCACAACTTGATCCACGCGATCCCCCGGCTGACCGCCGCCATCGTGCACGCCGACCCGCTGCCCCACGACGGCGTCGATCACCACGCCGTCCTCGACGGCCACCGGCCCGACCACCGGCCGGCGTACCACCCGGGGTGACGCCCGCCGCCCGGCCGCGCGCCGTGAGGGATGGCGTGCCGTGAAGGGCCACGCACCGTGAAGAGGGCGCGCCGTGGAGGGGCCGCACGCCATGAAGGGCCACGCGCCGCGGAGGAGCCACGCGCCGCGGAGGGCCGGCGCACCTTGGCACGCGGCACGCGGCGCGCGGATCGGGGGCCATGACTCGCGCACCCCACTGAACGCGCCGCTTCGCCCGTTTGCCGCATCAATGGGAAGGTCTGTGCGCTTCGGAGCGTCAAGAACGTTACGGTGCTCTGGATCACAGATCTCTCCGGGCGACGGCCCCGGAGAGGGACGTCCGCCCCGAATATCCCTGGAGGCCACTCCATGTCGCCGCGTCCTGACTCCACCTCCGAGGCCACCGAGTCGTTCGACCCGGACCCGCTGATCAGGAAGCACCGCACCGCCGCCGCCACGGTCACCGTCACCGCGAACGGCACACCCCTGGCGGGGCAGGAGGTGGTCGTCGCGCAGCGCCGGCACAAGTTCCTGTTCGGCTGCATCGGGTTCGACTTCATCCCGCTGGCCAACGGCGAGACCACGGCGGACCCCGGTGAGCGGCGGTCGCTCGGCGAGTCGCCCGCGGCCGGGTCCCAGGAGGTCGCCGACCTGTGGTTCGACCTGTTCAACTTCGCCACGCTGCCCTTCTACTGGGGGCAGTTCGAGCCGGTCCGGGGCAGGCCGGACACCAAACGGCTGCTCACCACGGCGCGGTGGTTCGCCGACCGGGGAGTCCTGGTCAAAGGACACCCACTGGCCTGGCACACCGAGACCGCCGATTGGCTGATGGACCTGTCGAACGCCGAGATCGCCCGCGCCCAGGTGGACCGGATCCGGCGTGAGATGACCGACTTCGCCGGCGTCATCGACATGTGGGACGTCATCAACGAGGTCGTCATCATGCCGATCTTCGACAAGTACGACAACGGCATCACCCGGATCTGCCGGGAGATGGGCCGGATCCCGATGGTCCGGATGGTCTTCGACGCGGCCCGCGAGGCCAATCCGCACGCCACGCTGCTGCTCAACGACTTCGACATGTCCGCGGCGTACGAGTGCCTGATCGAGGGCGTGCTGGAGGCGGGGGTCACTATCGACGCGCTCGGCCTGCAGAGCCACATGCACCAGGGCTACTGGGGCGAGGAGAAGACGCTCGCGATCATCGACCGTTTCGCGCGGTACGGCCTGCCCATCCACTTCACGGAGACGACGATCGTCTCCGGCCACATCATGCCGGCGGAGATCGTCGACCTGAACGACTACCAGATCCCCGAGTGGCCGACCACCCCCGAGGGCGAGGCCCGCCAGGCCGACGAGGTCGTGCGCCACTACAAGACCCTGCTGTCACACCCCGCCGTGAAGGCGGCGACCTACTGGGGCCTGTCCGACGGCGGCTGGCTCGGCGCGCCGGGCGGCTTCGTCCGCGTCGACGGCACCCCCAAGCCGTCGTACGACGCGCTGCGCTCGCTGATCAAGGGCGAGTGGTGGCTGCCGCCCACGACGATGGTCACCGACGCCGACGGCCGCGTCCGCTTCGACGGCTTCCTCGGCGAGTACGAGATCTCCGCCGGCGGCGAGACCGCGGTGTTCACGCTGGACGAGCCCGGCGACGCCACGGTGACCGTGTCCCTGTGACCGTGTCCCTGTGACCACGTCCCCGTGAACCACGTCCCCGTGAACCACGTCCCCGTGAGTCGCCCCGTGAGTACGTCCCTGTGACCACGTCCCTGTGAACCGTGTCCCCGTGAGCACGTCCCTGCGACCACGCGGAGCGGGGTCGCCTCCGTGCCGCGCATGCTCTCCGGTGACGCGGGCCGCACCGGGTCGAACGGCCGCGTAATCCGGCCGGGACGCCGCACCGGCCGCCGCGAGGTTCCTCCGGGAACCGCGAGGCGGCCGGACGGCCCCGCGCGATACGGCCGACCGGGACCAGCCGTCCGCCGCGACCGGCCCCGGCGG
>JADGHC010000648.1 GCA_019689655.1 Microbispora sp. | reverse complement strand
GGCTTGCCGTGGGGGCGGCGCTGGGACGTGGGGAAGGGGTGACCGAGGGAACCGGCGCGGGGACGTCGCAGTCGAGGCGCACCGGCTTCGACCGCGACACGTGGCCGCGGTAATCGGTGACGACGCTGTAGTACACGCCGTCCGAACAGGTCATGGAGACGATGACCCGTGCGTTCCTGACCAGCCTGGAGCCGCTCTTGACGATGCGGTCGGGGCCCGGCCTGCTGTTCACGATCCGGACCCGGAAACGGGCGTGGTTGAAGCAACCGGCCCGCGAGCCCGCCGCGCGGATCTTGCCGTCCACGGTGACGTAGGGCTTCGCGGCGGCGACCCGGCAGCCCGCGTGCTGGGTCTCGGCCTGCGCGGGGCCGGCTGCCACGCCGACGGCCGCGAGGCTCCCGAGACACAGGACCGCTCCGAGCGCTCTGTTCACGATCATTCCTCCAGTGGGGTTAGACGCTGGGGAAGTCGCCATTATGGTGCGCTGAAGACCGACATGTGGTGATAAAGCGGTCCAATGCGGAAAGTATCTAGCTTCTCTTAAACCTCCCTTATCCCTGCTTTGCCACGGAATGTCGGATAATTCCCAGGTCAGCGGCATGATCGGCGTACCTGCCGCCTTGAAGGGCTCTTAAGGTCCGCCGGGACCGTCCGAGCAGGCGGCCGCATGGAGTGCGCCCGCCGCCGATGGCGCCGCGTACGGCCGTTCCGAGGGGCGGCCCGCGGCCGGTGAGGATGGCTTCGGGTACGGCGCGGTGAGGGGCGACACGAGCAGCTGAGGTGCGGTGAGGGTGGCCCACGCGGGCGGCCGGCGAGGAAGGCCGTAAGGGCGGTTGGCGGCAGAAACGGGCGAGGGGCGCTAAGGGTGGTCAGCGGGGAAGACCGGTGAGGGTGGTTGGCGGGAGCGTCTGGCGCAGACGGTCGCAAGGGTGGCTGGCGGCAGAAACCGGCGAGGGTCGCCAAGGCCGCCCCCGCGTCGAACAGCGCCGTAGGCGTCGGTGAGGTCGGCACCGCGGCAGGTGGTCAGCGGCAGGGGCCGGCGAGAAGGCCGGCCTAACCGATCACTGTGCCGACCCCCGCGGGGCGCACGGATCATCGTGCGGACCACGCGGCCGGCGGCGACCTCGTGGAGGACGCGGACCATGCGGCCCGTGCCGACCTGCGGAAAGCACGGACTATTCGGCCCGTGCCGACCTGCGGAGTGCGCGGACTCCGCCGCCCGCGCGGTCACTTCACTCCTTGGCGCGGAGCGCTTCCCCGGGCTCGGACTGCCCGCCGTCCTGGCCGGTGTTCCCGGCGGCCGCCGAGTCCGTGGTCCCGGGTGCCGTGGAGGCGGCGGCGAGGTGGTCGGCGGTCAGGTTGTACTTGAAGGTCATCAGCACGCCCGCGAGCGTGAGCAGGGCGGGCACCACGCTCGCGCCGATCAATACGGCGACGAGGGCGCTGTCGGGCTGCGTCACCGGATGCTCGGGGTCGGAGGAGACGAAGCTGCCCAGGCTCAGCACCCACCCGTACGCGGTCGCCCCGAGCGCCTGGACCGCGTTCTCCACCGCGGTCCACAGGCCCGTGAACACCCCGCCCCTGCGCTCGCCGCTGAGCATGCCGTCGTACGCGATGACGTCGGCGAGCATGGAGAACTGCAGCAGCTGGGTGCCCGCGTAGCCGAAGCCCACGACCATCACGCACAGGTGCGCGTACAGCTCGCCGAACGCGGGCGTCGCGAGGAGCAGCAGCGCGCCGATCGCGAACAGCGCACCACAGAGGATCATGGCGCCGCGCTTGTCGAGCTTGCGGGCCAGCCACGCCCACAGCGGCATCGTGACGAGCATCGGCCCCACGAGCGCGGCGAAGAGCGTGGTGGTGGCGGAGGTGTCGTCGAGGGTGTAGGAGGCGAAATACGGCGCGCTGGCGAGCATCACGCCGGCCCCGAGCGTCTGCGCGGAACTGAGCCCGAGCAGCCACAGGAACTGCTTGCTCGTCCGGGCGGCGGAAAGCTGCTCCCGCAGCGTTCCCTCGGACTTCTGCTGGCCGGTGAAGGGCGCGCGGGCGGTGCCGAAGAACGAGCCCAGCATCGCGACGAGCAGGATCACGCCGAAGGTGACGCCCATGACGCGGTACCCCGCGGCCGTCTCGCCGGCGAGCATCGGCGCGAGGATGCCGCTCATGGCGATCGAGACCGAGATGAGCGCCATGCGCCATTGCAGCAGCGAGGTCCGCTCGTGGTAGTCCGTGGTCATCTCCGCGGGCATCGCCTTGTACGGCACCTCGTACAGGGCGTATCCGGTCGCGGCGGCCAGGAAGGTGACGCCCACGTACACGGCGGCGGGGACGCCGGTGATCGGCGGGCCGGCGAACATGAGGGCGAACGACACCGGCAGCACGAGGGCGCCGGCGAGCAGCCAGGGCCGGCGTGGTCCCCACCGGGAAACCGTCCGGTCCGACCATCGGCCGACCAGGGTGTTGGCGATCAGGTCCCAGGCCTTGGGCAGGAACAGCACGACGCCCGCGAACCCGGCGGGCACCGCGAGCACGTTCGTCATGTAGAAGAGCAGCAGCAGCCCGGGAATGGTGGAAAAGTTCGCCGTGCAGAACGAACCGACGGCGTATCCGAGGCGAACCCCGAGGGGAACCTTCGACGGAGGGGGCGTCGCCGCCGTGGAAACCATGGCGATATTCAAGCCGAGCAAAAGACCGTTAGGAAGATCTTTTCGGCACCAAGTTCGGCGGCTTCGCGGGGTTTTGCCGATCTCCGCGTGCCGATCTCCGCGTGCCGATCTCCGCCGGCCGGGCCGGCGGAGATCGGCGGGGTGAGCCGGGATCAGCGGCGTACGTCGGGGAAGACGACGTGCGCGCCTATTTCGATCAGGCGACGTTCGGTGTGGGCGTCGGCGACGCGGGCCATGAGCACCGGGGCCTCGCTCGCCGCGAGTTGCGGCAGCCGGGAGCGCACCCGCCGGTGCAGCTCCTTGACGATGTCGTCGGCGGCGGAGGTGTGCACCTTGACATGCAGCATGATCCCCCACAGGCCGGCGGCCGTCCGCGCCTCGGAGATCCAGACGTGATGGATGTAGGGATATTCGGCGATCAGTTCGGCGACCGCCACGCGTAGCGCCGGCAGAATCGGATGGCGCGTCCTGCGGTAGCCGGGGTCCACGACCTGCATCGCCCCCGACAGGTGCTGGCGGGGGGCGGGGACCCACGGCGCCGGCACCGAGGAGGGCGCCGCCTGGACCGGGGC
>JADGHC010000647.1 GCA_019689655.1 Microbispora sp. | reverse complement strand
GGGCCGCCGGTCTCTGTGGCTCGGCCGGGGACGCCGGTGATGCCTCCAGGGCGGAAAGGGCCGAACGGCTGGCCCGCGTGGCGATCATGCGGATGGCCGAGGCCGGCGACGCGGTGATGGGCCGGTTGATCGCCCGCTACGGTCCCGTGGGCGCGATGGAGCAGGCCAGACGCGGCGTGCTGGACCCCGCCTTCGCGCGTGACGAGCGGGACCGCGCCGAGGGTTCCGGGCGCCATCCGGATCTGGACCGGCATGCGGCCGCCTGGGCGGCCCGTTACACCGACCCCTTGGACGACCTGGCGCAGGCCGGACGGCGAGGGGCGCGGCTCGTCGTGCCCGGTGACGCCGAATGGCCCACCCAGCTCGACGACCTGGGCGAGGCACGGCCGTACGGGCTGTGGGTGGACGGACGGGCGAACCTCCGCTTGTCCTGCCTGCGCTCGGTCTCCGTGGTCGGTGCCAGGGCCGCGACCGCGTACGGCGCGACGATGGCGGCCGAGCTCGCCATGGGTCTCGGCGAGCGGGGATGGACGGTGATCAGCGGTGGTGCCTACGGGATCGACGGCGCCGCCCACCGGGGAGCGCTGGCCTCCGGTACGCCGACGGTGGTCGTGCTCGCCTGTGGGACCGACGTCTGTTATCCCAGCGCGCACGAAGACCTGTTCCGTGCGGTGCGAGAGCAGGGCGTGGTGATCAGTGAATGGCCGCCGGGCGTTCACCCCACTCGGCTGCGGTTCCTCATCCGCAATCGCGTGATCGCCGCACTGTCCCGGGGAACCGTCGTCGTTCAGGCGGCCGTGCGCAGCGGCGCGCTCAACACGGCCAACCATGCTTGGAACCTGCGCCGGCATCTGATGGCCGTGCCCGGTCCCGTCACCACGGAGGTCTCCGCCGGTTGTCACGTCCTGATCCGTCAGGGCAAGGCCGTCTGCGTCACCTCGGCCGCGGAGATCATCGAGTTGGTCGGCTCCATCGGTGACGACCTCGCGCCGGAGCAACGCGGACCGGTGCTGCCTCGTGACGGGCTGAACGACGAGACCAGACGGGTGCTCGAAGCGGTCCCCGCACGGGGTGCCACGGGTCCCGCCGCGATCGCCGTCGCCGCCGGTGTCGACATCGGGACGGCGCTCGCCTGCCTCGGCGCTCTGGCCGCCGCGGGGTTCGTCGAGAACGTGGACCGAGGGTGGCGGTTGCGGCCCGCCGCACGCCGTTGAAGCATCGCCATGCCATTCGACAGAACACGCAACCAGAAACAGGCGCCCCAGGCGTCCGGAGAGCCGCCGCCTGCCACACGCCATTGAAGCAACACCATGCCATCCGAGGACTGCACAGCCGGGAACAGGCGACCCGGCGTCTGGGGGGATCACAGCCCGCCGCACGCCGTTGAAGCGACAACATGCGGTTCAAGAGCTACATAACCCGGGAACGTGGGGTCCAGGCGTCACGCGAGACACCCCCGGGGGCATGGTAGGTCGGCGGTTCCCAACGCAGTCCCAAGCGGTTTTTCAAGCGGTCCCCCGAGCCGGCCCCGCCGCCGTTGCCGGGGGTGTCGCGCACAGTTGTGGGCCGAGCCCCCGAAGGGGGCCGGCGGATAGCATCCGGAACCGGCCGCACCCGCGTCGAGATGGAAGCGAGGGGGAAGGACGCCGTGGCAGAGGGCGAAGGACAAGATCGCGGGGAGCTCGAGGCCGTCCTTGAGAGCTTCGAGCGGCATCTGCGTCTCGAACGGAACCTGTCGCCGCACACGCTCAGGGCGTACGTCGGGGACATCTCCTCGCTGTTCGCACATATGAAAGCCGCCGGGCACGAGGACGTGTCCGCTCTCGACGTCACCATCCTTCGCGACTGGCTGGGCGACCAGCACCAGGCCGGACGATCGAGGGCGACGCTGGCCCGCCGGTCCGCCTGTGCCCGGGTCTTCACCGCCTTCTGCCACCGGCGTGGATGGCTGGCAAGCGACCCCGGGTTGCTCCTCGGCACGGCGAAGGCCGAACGCCGCCTGCCGAAAGTGCTGGATCAAGCCGTCGTCGAGGCCGTCCTCGGCACACGGGGTCCGGGTGATCCCAAAGACCTGCGTGATCGGGCCATGCTGGAACTGCTGTACGCGACCGGTATGCGGGTGAGCGAGTTGTGCGGCCTCGACGTGGACGACGTGGATCGGGATCGTCGCACGGTACGCGTGCTGGGCAAGGGCCGCAAGGAACGGACCGTTCCCTTCGGGCTGCCCGCCCTGCACGCCCTGGACGCCTGGTGCGTCAGGGGCAGGCCCCTATGGGTTCGCGATCGGAGCGGCCCCGCGCTCTTCCTCGGCGCCCGGGGAGGCCGGATCGATCAGGGCACCGTCCGGCGGGTCGTGCACGCCCGTCTGGCGCAGGTCGAGGGCGCACCCGACTTGGGCCCGCACGGGCTGCGCCATACCGCCGCCACGCATCTGCTCGAAGGCGGGGCCGACCTGCGATCGGTGCAGGAGATGCTCGGGCACGCCTCCCTGGCCACCACGCAGATTTACACGCACGTGTCCATCGAGCGGCTGCGGGCCGCCTACCGCCAGGCCCATCCCCGCGCCTGACCACCACGGACACCTTTCATTCGTCGCCCGCGCCTCGGTGCGGACTCACTTGTCGTGCCGTGCGTCACCGCCGACGCCGCGCACCGACCCCGAAACGGCCATACACGCCCACCCCGCCACCCATCACGCGGTCCACCGGCTCCATTCACCGGCCCGGAAGCCGCCATGTATGCCCATACCCCTGGTCATCACGGGGTTCGCCGGCCCCGCTCACCGGCCAGCGGGGCAGAAGACGGATCTGACCACGGCCGAACAGGAGGAGCGGGTCGAGGTAGAGGCGCCCACGCAGCAGTCCCCAGTGCAGGCAGAAGGTGCCGCCGTGAGCGCCGGGCCCCTTCTCGACGATTCCGATGACCTGACCGGCCTCGACGGCCTCGCCGGGTCGGACCAGTGCGTGGACCGGCAGGTAGGTGGTGCGCAAGCCCCCGGCATGCAAGATCGTCACGACCCCTCGACCGGCCACCCGCTCGGCCAGGCCGACGACTCCCCGTCCTGCGGCCAGCACCTTCCGACCGGGCGCCGCGGCCAGATCCACACCCCGGTGTCCGGCCAGCCAGCGCTGTGCGGGCGGATCGAAGCGCCTGATGAGGCGGGTGGGCCCGGAGAGCGGCCATCGCCAGCCGGGCGTCTCCCCCTGCCGCCCCACCCGGCCCGGCGGGCCCGGCTCCACCG
>JADGHC010000646.1 GCA_019689655.1 Microbispora sp. | reverse complement strand
TACGGCCAGCCGGCCGCGCAGCAGGGCTACGGCCAGCAGACTTATGGCCAGCAACAGTACGGTCAGCAGGCCTATGGCCAGCAGACTTATGGCCAGCAGACTTATGGTCAGCAGGCTCAGCAGCCGGGTTACGGAGCCCAGCAGTACGGCCAGCAGGGCTATGGTCAGCAGCCGTACGGTCAGCAGGGGTATGGCGCCCAGGGCTACGGCCAGCAACCCGGATTCGGTCAGCAAGGCGCCCAGCAGCAGGGTTACGGTCAGCAGCAGTACGGCCAGCAGGGGTATGGCGCCCAGGGCTACGGCCAGCAACCCGGATATGGTCAGCAGGCCGGGTACGGCCAGCAGCAGTACGGCCAGCAGCAGTACGGTCAGCAGGCGTACGCTCAGCAGGCCGCGCAGCCGGGCTACGGCCAGCAGGCTTACGGCCAGCAGCCGGGCTACGGCGCCCAGCCGTACGGCCAGCCGGGCTACGGCCAATCCGCGTTCGGCCAGCCGTATGTGCCGGGACAGATTCCGCCCGGTGCCCCCGCCCCGCTCGCGGAGTGGTGGCAGCGCCTCGTCGCCCGCTTGATCGACGGCGTGATCGTCGGAATCCCCTTCCTGATCCTCAACGGTTTGATCGTCGCGATCGTCGTCACTCCGCCCCACATCGACCTGGAGAACGGCACCGTCACCGAGGGCAGCGGCGTGTTGCTCGCCGCGCTCCTCGTCGCGGTCCTGAGCGGGCTCGTGATGGTCGGCTACGAGTTCCTCATGCTGCGCATGCGCGGCCAGACGGTCGGGAAGCTGGCGCTGGGCATCAAGGTGGTGCCGGTCGGCGGAACCCTCGACGGCGGCCTCCCCGTCGACGTCGCCGGCAAGCGCGCCGGTGTGATGTGGGGCCCGCAGCTGGTCCGCTGGGTTCCCGTCGTCGAGTATGTGGTCGGGATCTTCTCCCTGCTGAACGTGCTGTGGCACCTGTGGGACAAGCCGTTGCGGCAGGCGCTGCACGACAAGGCGGCCAAGACCGTGGTGGTCAAGGTCAGGTAAGGACGGCGGACGGGGCCGATGGCACGGGCCATCGGCCCCGTTTTTGTTTGGCCGCTTTGGCGCCGGCCGCGTCCCGCGTGCTCACTCGGCAGTGCCGGAAAATCCGTACGGAGCCGCCCGGACGTGCCATGCTGGGGTTCACCGTCCCGAGAGGTGCCCAATGACCGCGAGACCGCCTCCCGGCGCCAATCCTTAAGGCTCGTCCTCGCCGTCCCGCCCGGAGGCGGCATATCCGCCCACGGACGGCTTAAGGAACCGCCAGGGGCGCTTATGGGGCCGTATGGAGCCGCGTGGTCACTTATGGTGCTCCCGGATGCCTGCACGCTCTAGCCGGCCGCAGGCGCCGTCCGCGGAATGCGGGGATCGTTTGGCTGTGCCAAACTCGGAGTGCGCCGTCGTGCGGCCCGTCCGTGCGATTGTGCGCCCGCTCCTTTTTTCGATCTTCGGATCGGCCGCCCGTCGATCTTGGCGGTACCCGCGGGTCCTCTCTTTTTACGAGGCTTCCCGGCCGTCCCGATCTGCTTGGCGTATATCCCGCCAAGCCATGCGGACCGTACGAGAAGGGCGCCGGGCCCTTGTGAAGATCCGGTCGCCCTGACGTGGGGCGTCTCGTTTCAACCGGGCTCTTCAAGGGCCGTACCTGCCCTGTCCCGGCCTTTTCCCCGGGGACGTGTTTGCCTCTTCCCGCACATCGGCGCGGGCCCGGCCGGCTCGGCCGGCAAGCCCCTCACCTGCGGTTACGGCGCCGGTGCCGGGGAACCGGGGACGTGCGGACGCGCCGCCCGGGGCCGGGCCGGGAAGTGCGCAAGCGGCTGAAACGGCGGGACGACCGGGATCGGGTGACCGCGCACGCCGGCATTCTGGGTACGATTTCGAGTGCATCCGGTAAGGCCGCTGGAGAGACGAGGATTACCCTGGCCCTCCAGGGGCACCCCGGAAGGCGCGCCTGGTCCCTCCCGGCGCTATGGTCGTATCAGGGCGCCCGGCCCGGCAAGAGGCCGGCGGCCTTGTCACGGCCCTCGGAATTTCCTCGGGTGCACCTAATGACACCCCCGGCGCGAGCGAGGCAGAATGACAGAGGTATTGTCCGCCTTGATACCTTCCGCGGTCGTCGCCGGCGCGGTCGTCTACGGCATCGTAAAGTTGGTACGTTCCGACGCGGCGGGCCTGCGCACGGCACGGGAGCCACGCGAGAAGTCACCGGACTCAGAGGTTCCTGAGAATCCGCAATCATGAATTGTCAGCCAGGGGAAACCGGGTATATGTTTGGCTGACGAATCAAACTATGGGCTGCGAAAGGATTGCCGGATGGCCAAGCACACGCAGGTGATTCTCATCGACGATCTCGATGGCGGCGAGGCCAATGAGACGGTCACCTTCGCGATTGACGGCACCGCATATGAGATTGACCTGAGCGACCAGAACGCGAAGCGGCTTCGCGAGGCCCTGTCGCCTTTCGTCAGCAGCGCGCGGCGCGCCGACACCGGGCAGACCCGTGGGCGCCGTCGCGGTGCGGGCAGCGGAAGCCAGCGGGCCATGACCCGCGAGAAGAGCGCCGAGATCCGAGCCTGGGCGAAGGCTCACGGACACCCGGTGAGCGAGCGCGGCCGCATTGCCGCCTCGATCGTCCAGGCGTACGAGGAAGCGCACTAAGGGCGAGCCGCTCAGATCCTCCGCCCGCCGAGGTCGCCCGGGGGCCGGCCGCGTCGCCGGCCCGCCCGTGAAGATTCCCCGGAGGTTCGGAATCTCCGTGGGGCACGGAGTCGTGGCCATTAGCGCCGCTATTGGCCTCTCCTCCGCCTTGCGACGCATCCGCCCGGACGGCTCTCGCCGTGGCAAGATCTGCGGATCGCTCCCTAACTCCTACCTTGATCGTGCGGTTATGCCGGTCGTCGGTAGACCTGACGATCGCATAACCGCGCGATTGTGTTTGCGCTCCCTTAAAACCTCGTTCGCTTGCGGCGTATCGGGAACATGTAAGCCCCGGCAGGGGGTTGGATAGAGCATGAACGCCCTGCGCTTGGGGAACCCTTCTGTCGAGGAGCGGGTCGCTGGGTCGGGGCTACCATGCGGAACGACGGGCCGGATCTCCCGTGCTCGCCTTACCGCTCTGTGAGGAGCGACGAGATGTTCGAGAGGTTCACCGACCGTGCGCGGCGGGTTGTCGTCCTGGCTCAGGAAGAGGCCCGGATGCTCAACCACAACTACATCGG
>JADGHC010000645.1 GCA_019689655.1 Microbispora sp. | reverse complement strand
CCACACGACGGCATACGAGATTCATGAGCGTCTCGTGGGCTCGGGCTGGTCGGCGGGTTCGTCGCGCCGCTGTTGAGGGCGTTCAGGACCGCGGTGTAGGCGGACTTCTTGTTTCCGTTGCCGTCGAACAGCAGCGGGTTCTGGTACGACCGCCAGGAGTCGCTGTCGCGCACGCCCCACACGGTGATGCCGACGCACCGCGGGACCGCCAGGCAGTCGTTCACCACGTTGGCGTACGTGGTGGGCGAGGCGCCCTCGATGTCCAGCTCGGTGATGGCCACGTCGACGCCGAGGGCGGCGAAGTTCTGCAGCGTGGTGCGGAAGTTGCTGTTGTAGGGGCTGCCGCTGTTGAAGTGCGACTGGAAGCCGACGCAGTCGATCGGCACGCCACGCTGCTTGAAGTCCTTGACCATGTTGTAGACGCCCTGCGTCTTGGCCCAGGTCCAGTTCTCGATGTTGTAGTCGTTGTAGCAGAGCTTGGCGGACGGGTCGGCCGCGCGGGCGGTCCGGAAGGCGACCTCGATCCAGTCGTTGCCGGTGCGCTGCAGGTTGGAGTCACGCCGGCCGCCGGTGCCGTCGTCGAAGGCCTCGTTGACGACGTCCCAGTAGGGGATCTTGCCCTTGTAGTGGGCCATCACGCCGTTGATGTGGTTGATCATCGCCTGGCGCAGGGCGCTGCCCGACAGCGCCTGCATCCAGCCCGGCTGCTGGGAGTGCCAGGCCAGCGTGTGCCCGCGCACCTGCTTGCCGTTCTGCACCGCCCAGTTGTAGATCCGGTCGGCGTTGGTGAAGTTGAACTGGCCCTGGTTGGGCTCGGTGGCGTCGATCTTCATCTCGTTCTCGGCCGTGATCATGTTGAACTCACGGTTCGCGATCGAGACGTAGGTCGAGTCGCCGAGCTTGCTCGCACTGATCGCCGTGCCGAAGTAGCGCCCACTCTGCGCAGCGGCCTCGCCCAGCGTGCTCGCCGCGGCGTTGGCGGGGGCCGACACCGTCGCGGCGGCGGTGATGATGCCGAGAGCGCCGAGGGCGCCGGCGAGCAGCACCCGCCCCGGCCGGCGGCTTGGCCGCCGGAGTCGATCGAGGGGGGTGGCGTTTGAATCCATGCCTGAGCCTCCAGAACTGAATCACAAAAAGCGAGGGCATCCGCGGGATCGGCACCGCGTCCCACAGGGGAACGCACACCACGACGGGCGTCGCGGACGGCGACCCCTGCCGTTTCGCCCCCGGTCTGACAGGGGGGACCGCCTCGGGGAGTCAGTCTGGAAATCGCCCCGAAATGTGTCAAGACTGTTGTGAAAGTTTCGGAATCCCCGCTTTTGCCGTATATGCCTTGTCTGGCCTTGGGCTCATGGTCAGGCCATGGAAAACCGGGCAACAGTTGCGTGTCGTGGCTCCATTCGGCGCTGAAAGTTTCAGCGCGGCGTGTGCGCCGACCGCGACCCGGCCTGTCCCCGATAGCTCCTGATGAGCCGGTGTCCGGCGGTGCGCGGCGTGCGACCGTGTGTGCCGCGATCCTTGACGGGCCTTCCCGTCTCGTATTAGCTCCGGCCCACCACCACCTGCCGGCCGCCGTGAGAGGAGCAGGACTCGCCTGGATTTGTTAGCGCTAACACTGATGCCGGCGACGGGCCGGCCCCGGCGGTCCTCCCCGGCCGGCCCGGCTCCACCCGCGCACCCGGAGAGCAACACGCGCATCCCAAGACGGAAGGACACGGTGTGAAACGACGACTGAAAGCGATGCTGGCGGCCCTCGCCCTGCCTTTGGTGATCGTGAGCACGCTCCTCGCGACCCGGCCCGCGGCCGCCGCGACGCTGACCCGGGTCACCGGCTTCGGCAACAACCCGACCAACCTGAACATGTACATCTACGTGCCCGACCGGGTCGCGGCACGGCCGGCGCTGCTGGTGCTGGTGCATTACTGCACCGGATCCGCCAGCGCGATCTTCAACGGCAACGGGCACGACTACGTCACCGCCGCGGACCGGTACGGGTACATCATCGTGCTCCCCGAGGCCACCCGTAGTGGGCAGTGCTTCGACGTCTCCACCCCGGCCGCGCTCAGGCGCGACGGCGGGAGCGACTCCACCGGCATCATGTCGATGGTCTCCTGGGCGCGGCAGCGCTACAACGTCGACCCGAACCGGATCGTCGTGAGTGGCTTCTCCTCCGGCGCGATGATGACCAACGTCCTGGCCGCCGAATATCCCGACGTGTTCTCGGCCGGGGCGGCCTTCTCCGGCGTACCGGCCGGATGCTTCGCGACCACCGACGGCTCGCTGTGGAACAGCCAGTGCTCCGGCGGCAACCTCATCAAGTCCGCCCAGCAGTGGGGCGACCAGGCCCGCGCCATGTACCCCGGCTACACCGGCCGCTACCCCCGCATGCAGCTGTGGCACGGCACCACCGACACCACCCTCGCCTACCCGAACTTCGGCGAGGAGATCAAGCAGTGGACCAACCTGCACGGGCTGAGCCAGACCCCGTCCTTCACCGACCACCCGCAGTCGTCGTGGACCCGCACCCGCTACGGCGACACGAGCACCCAGGCCACCGTCGAAGGCATCAGCATCTCCGGCGTCGGCCACCAGCTGCCGCTCAGCGGGCAGATCGCCTACGCCATCTCCTTCCTCGGCCTCGACGGCACCACGCCGTCGTCCTCCCCGAGCCCGACCGTGACTCCCAGCCCGACCGTGACTCCCACCCCCGGCGGCGGCAGCGGCACGATCAAGGGGGTGGGCTCCGGCCGCTGCATCGACGTGCCCGGCGCGAGCACCTCGGACGGCACGCAGGTGCAGCTGTGGGACTGCCACGGCCAGAGCAACCAGCTCTGGAGCTCCACCTCTGCCGGTGAGATCCGGGTGTACGGCAACAAGTGCCTCGACGCGGGCGGCACCGGCAACGGCGCCGTAATCCAGATCTACTCCTGCTGGGGCGGCGACAACCAGAAGTGGCGCGTCAACTCCGACGGCACCATCCAGGGCGTCCAGTCCGGCCTGTGCCTCGACGCCGTGGGCGGCGGCACCGGCAACGGCACCAAGCTCCAGCTCTACTCCTGCCACGGCGGCAACAACCAGAAGTGGATCTGGAACAGATAGCGCGGACCTGTGGCCCGCGGTGCGGAACATTTCCGGCGCACCACGGGCCACGATCCGGTCCTCCCCTTGTCGTATGAACCTGGCCGTAGGTCTCTGCCGCGCGGGTGACCGCCGGGAAGGTGGGGCGGGGCAGCCGGGGGCGCGCCGCCCGGAGCCGGGGACGCCGCGCCCCCC
>JADGHC010000644.1 GCA_019689655.1 Microbispora sp. | reverse complement strand
GTTCCCGCCAAGCCCGGGCCCCGCTCGGTCCCCGCCAAGCCCTCGTTCCCGGCCAGCCCGGTTCCCGGCAAGCCCTCTTTTCCGGCAAGCCCTCGCCCCGTCCGGTTCCCGGCCGGCCCTGACCCCGCCCCGTGGCGCCGGCGATCAGCCCAGAAACGAGCAAATCCGTATAAGGACCCCATGACGGCCTTCGTAGGGCATGCCCGGGAAACATCCATGTCATCCGGCCGGGGTAATTTAGTTGTCCTAACTAACTGTTCGTCCGCAGCGCTGTGCGGAACGAGGCCATGCGCTGTGCGGACCAAGAGGAGGGGAACCACTTCGTGGCCGTTGCGAACCAGTCCCGCGCGGGGGCTTCGCCGCAGCCGGCGCTGTCCTCGCGGTACAAATGGATCGCGCTGTCCAACACCACTCTCGGCGTCCTGATGGTGACGATCAACCAGTCGATCGTGCTGATCGCCCTTCCGGACGTGTTCCGAGGCATCAAGCTGAACCCGCTCGATCCCGGCAACACCGGCTATCTGCTGTGGATGATGATGGGGTTCATGGTCGTCACGGCCGTGTTGGTGGTGATGTTCGGCCGTCTGGGCGACATGTTCGGCCGGGTCCGCATGTACAACCTCGGCTTCGCCGTCTTCAGCCTGTGCTCGATCATGCTGTCGCTGACCTGGATGGACGGCGACCCCGCGGCGATGTGGCTGATCGGCTGGCGAATCCTGCAGGGAATCGGCGGTGCGTTGCTCTTCGCCAACTCCACCGCGATCCTGACCGACGCCTTCCCCGTGCACCAGCGCGGCACCGCGCTCGGCATCAACTCGATCGCCGGCATCGCCGGCTCCTTCCTCGGCCTGGTCATCGGCGGAGTCCTGGCCCCGGTCGACTGGAAGGCGATCTTCCTGGTCTCCGTGCCGTTCGGCGTCTTCGGTACGATCTGGGCGTACCTCAAGCTGCGGGACAACGGCGTGCGGCGCCGGGCGCGGATGGACTGGTGGGGCAACGCGACCTTTGCGGTCGGCCTCATCGCGCTGCTGGTCGGCATCACCTACGGCATCCAGCCGTACGGGACCGCCGTGATGGGCTGGGGCAACCCCTGGGTGATCGCCGCGCTCGGCGGGGGCGTCCTGCTGCTCGCCCTGTTCGCCTGGATCGAGACCAAGGTGGACGAGCCGCTGTTCCGGCTCAGCCTGTTCCGCAACCGGGCGTTCCTCGCGGGCAACATCGCCAGCCTGCTCACCGCACTGGGGCGCGGCGGCCTGCAGTTCATGCTGATCATCTGGCTGCAGGGCATCTGGCTGCCGCTGCACGGCTACAGCTTCGAGGAGACGCCCCTGTGGGCGGGCATCTACATGATCCCGCTGACCGTGGGCTTCCTGCTGTCGGCGCCGGTCTCCGGCTGGCTGTCGGACCGGTTCGGCCCGCGCAAGTTCACGGTCGGGGGCACCCTGATCACCGCGGCGAGCTTCGTGGCCCTGATGCTCCTGCCGACGGACTTCGGCTACGGCGTCTTCGCGCTGCTCATCCTGATCAACGGTCTGGGGTCCGGCCTGTTCTCCTCGCCCAACCGGGCGGAGATCATGAACTCCGTCCCGGCGGAGTCCCGCGGCGTCGGCGCCGGCATGACCGCGACCTTCCAGAACTCCTCGATGGTGCTGTCCATCGGTGTCTTCTTCAGCCTGATGATCGCGGGCCTGTCGCAGTCGCTGCCGCACACCATGCACGACGAGCTGGTGGCCCAGGGCGTGCCCGCCGAGCAGGCCGCGGGCATCGCGCAGCTGCCGCCGATCGCCGTGCTGTTCGCGGCGTTCCTCGGATACAACCCCCTCCGGCAGCTCCTCGGCGGCATCCTGGACCGGCTGCCCGACGGCGGCGCCCACCTGACGAGCAAGGAGTTCTTCCCGCACCTCATCGCCGGCCCCTTCCACCAGGGCCTGGTCATCGCCTTCTGGTTCGCCGTGGCCGCGTGCCTGGTGGCCGCCCTGTCGTCGCTGCTGACCGCCCGGGTCGGGCGCAAGCACAGCGCCGCCGCCCACGAATCGCTCGGCTCCGAGCTCGCCGCGGTCTCCGGCGAGGCCGGCCTGGCCGGCAACGAGCTCGTCGTCCCGGACGAGGATTTCGACGCCCGGCGCTCCGCCCGGGAAAGATGACCGCACCTCACCGAGCGGTAAAAGCCGAGCGCACGTCGCCGAGCGGCCCGCCATCGCGCGCCCGTCACGAGCGCCGGGGAGACGAAACGCCCCGGGCGGCGGACGCGGGGCCGTACGCGTTCGGATGCGGTCCGCGGACGCCCGGCCGCATCCCTGTGAACGAGATGGACCCGGCCCGCAGGGGATCTCTGTGAGTACGCACGCGGCCGGGGCGGGGGACCGGACACAGCCCCGCCCCGGCCGTCTCGCCTACTGCGAGGTGCTCGTCGCCAGGGGGCCGAAGACGAACTCGAGGAGCGCGCGGGCGATGGTCTCCGGGTCGCCCTGGGCGCTTTCCGGCAGGGAGCCGTTGAGCCACAAGCCGGCGAAACCGTGGGCGAGGGACCACGCGGCGATCGTGGTCAGCCGGTTCTGCTCCGGGCTCGGTGACAGCTTGCCGGCCGTGGTGTGGAGCACATGGGCGGCACGCTCCCGCGCCGAGCGCATCGCCGGGTCGTCCGCACGGTACAGATCGGGGCGGAACATCACCTCGAAGTAGGGCCTGTGGTCGATGGCGAAGCGTACGTAGGCCACTCCCACCGCGTAGACGTCCCCGGACGCGCGTTCCAGCGCGTCGGCGAACAACTCGAAGCCCTCGGCGGCCACGGCCGTCAACAGCCCCGCCTTGTCGCCGAAGTGGTGCGCGGGCGCGGCGTGCGAGACGCCCGCACGCCGGGCCAGCTCGCGCAGGCTCCATCCGGCCGGACCCGACTCGCCGATGGCCTGGAGAGCGGCGTCCATGACGGCCCGCCGCAGATTGCCGTGGTGGTAGGCCGGCTGGTCGATCTCCCTCACCTCCGTGCTGACCGCCTTTTCCGGCATCACCCTATCTTGACATTGACAAGACCGGGCCTCTCCTTCAATCTAGCCACTGACAAGATTGGAGGGGAGATGGCTCCGTTCACCGCCCTGATCGGGGGCTTCGTCGTCTTACGGCTGCTGGGCTGGGCCGGCGTCGGCATGCCGGACGACTGGCAGCCCGCGCTGCGGGGCGCCCTGGCGTTGATGTTCGTCGTCACCGGCGTGCCGCATTTCCTGCCCTCATGGCGGCGCGACCTCGCCGCCATGATCCCCGCGGTGTTCCCCCGGCC
>JADGHC010000643.1 GCA_019689655.1 Microbispora sp. | reverse complement strand
GCCGCCTCGGCTCTGCCCTGACCGCCCACGCCGCCACCGCGCAGCGGCATGAGATTATCCTCCGGATCCTCACCCATAACCTGATGATCATCAGGTTGCGGACCCAAGGGTTTCAACAGAGCATCCGCGCGTCTGTACCAGCCTCCACGCTGGCAGCGCGTTCCTCTGAGGATCCAGCCGCCCGCCGAGTCCGCACCCTCTGTCTGCGGACTCCGCACTCCCTATGCGCGCGCGTAGGGCGGATGCGAGTCGGCTTGTCGCCTGCGGAGAGCGCCGCCCGCCCCGCCAGCCGATGTCAGGCCGCTTTCGCCCGCAGCATTTCCACCCGGTCACGGCCGTTGGCCTTGGCGCGGTAGAGCGCCGCGTCGGCCTCCCGCAGCAGGTCCTGCAGCCCGTCGCCGGCATCGTGCCGGCGCGCCGCCACGCCGATGCTCACGCGGGCCTCGACCCGGCAGCCCTCCACCGTCATCCCCGCCTGGGCGAAGGCGCGGCGGATCCGGTCCGCTACCGCCATCGCCTCTGGCACGCCGCGCCCGGGCAGCAGGGCGGCGAACTCCTCCCCGCCCAGTCGGCCGAGCACGTCGCCCGGCGCAAGCTCGGCCCGGGCGACGGCGGCGAACAGCCGCAGCACGCGGTCGCCGACCGCGTGGCCGAAACGGTCGTTGATCTGCTTGAAATGGTCGAGGTCCATCAGCAGCAGGGCGGCCGCGGTTGGTGCCCGGTCCCGCCACCGCCGCGGGGTCAGGCAGCGCGCCGCCGCCTCCAGGAAGCCGCGGCGGTTGAACACGCCGGTCAGCGGGTCGAGCCGGGCCTCCTCCTGATGCTGGCGCGCGGAACGCTCCTTCACCAGATTCAGCAACAGGAAAGAGCTGGCGACGGTGAGCATCGGCGGCAGGCCGGTCACGTCCGGAATGGACAAAGCCCGGCCGAAGAGGAGCTGGCCGGCATAGTACAAGGCGAGCACAAGAAAGAGGCCGATCAGGAACCACCGTGAGGGCAGCCTCTCCGGTCGGCCGTGCCACAGCTCGACGGCCGCGGCCAGGGAATATGCGCTCGCGATGGTCGAGACCAGCACCACCCGGGCCCCGAGCGAGGCGTAGAAGGCCGGGAGCTGGCAGGCGAGCAGCCAAAGCGCCGGGCCGGCGGCCATGCCCAGCGGCAGCAAGCGGCGCCCCTCGAACTGCCGCGCCGCGCTCCAGAGAGCCGCATGGTAGAGCAGCAGGAGGGCGTTGCCGAGCTGGATCGAGATCCCCACCGGTACCGGTCCCCGCAGCAGCACGATCAGCAGCCCGATGGCTCCGATGAGGTGGCCGCCACCCCAGGTCAGCAGGCAGGGGGTGCTGCGCACCTGCCGCCAGACGAAGGGTATCAGCAGGCCGGGCACCAGTGCGGCAAGGCTGCCAAGGAGGAGCAGGGTTCGAACAGCGAGGGGCATGGAGCACGATCCGGATGGACACGAGCGGTCGGCCGCGTGCGGGCTCCGGCGGCGGACGCGGGCTCGATGTTCGGGGACAGGCGTTTCAACCTCAAGGCTTAATCGCGCGGCACGATCGAATGCCATCGCCGCCGCTGTCGCGGCCCGCGCGCTCCGCGGCGCCTGCGCCGCCGGGCTTGGCCAGGCGCAGTTCTACCTGGCACCGGCGGCGGGCTTCGCGGCGATGGTCGCCGGCGACGGCGTGGCCGCCCTCGAGGCGGCATCTCGGATGCTGCACGAAAGCGGCGGGGGACCGGACGCGCTGGTGACGGCCCTGCGCATGCCGTGTTTGGGCGGCGAGGGCGTGATCCACGCCTTACGTGGGCTTTGGCCCGGCCTCGCCGTCGTGGTCACTTCCGGCGCCCCCGAAGGTGGGCGCCGCCGAGGCACTGCGCCGACGCAGCCGGGGCCACGGGCCGCTCGTGCTGTTCGGCCAGTCGCTCGCTGTCGAGGACCTGGCCACCATCGTGCAGACCGCGCTCGCGGCGGGGGGGGGGCAGCCCGGTGAAGCGCCCCTGCATAGACGTCCACCGCTACGACGAGGCGACGGCCTGATGCCTCGGCGGTGGGATCACGAAGAAGGAGCCGGCGCTGCGCGAGGCGATCGCGGCGGCACGACGGAGCGCCACCGGGAATTTCGTCGATCGAGGCGAGCCCAGTGGCGATCAGGCTCATGGTGCTGACCAGCCGCTGCTCCGAGTACGCCGTAGTGTGCTCCCCGGTAGGCTTGGGAAATTCGATCGCGCGGAAGCCACCCTTGTTCATGAGGCGAACGCGGTCGGTGTCGGACATAGACCCACCCACTGAATTGCCTCGGGATCGGAAGGCGGGACTGCACACCTAGCGGTCGGCACCTGCGGCAAACAGTGCGTGTGTGCCGGGCGCCACGACCTCGAAGCCCGAGATGCGGCCGGTGCCGAGGTCCTCGAGCAGCTGGTCGTACAGCGCGATCCCGGCCGCCGGATTGCCGGATTGCCCGGCGCAACTCGGTTCCGGTCCGACTGTGCTGGATCTCCGGCGCGGCGGCAGCGGAGCTTGCCCGGCTGGCTAGGGATCCGGCCCGCCGCGCCGCCACGGGAGGCCACGGTGCGGGAAGTGGCGGCGTGGGATAGCTTGCCAAGTCCGGGCATTTCCGATTTAAGCGCACGGGCAGCAAGGCAGGCTGTGGTTTTTCGGTGCTTGGAACGTATTCAGCTTCGCGAGTTTGCCCTGGAATGAACGACAAACCCTTGCAGACTGAGCTGTGCGTTGCGAGGCAGCATGGGTTTGGCCCGCTCTCGTGGACAGTTGATGGGCTTGGCTGATTACGGTTCCACGAGGCGGAGTTCCTGGCGCGGGGTGGGCGGATGATCTTCCCCTTCCCCGAGATCGAGATCGTATAGGCTGGCGGCGGACCATGGCGAAGCGCGCATTAATCACCGGCGTCACCGGCCAGGACGGCGCCTACCTTTCGCAATTCCTCCTCGACAAGGGCTATGAGGTCTACGGCCTGCTGCGCCGTTCCGCCTCCTCCGACGTGGTGGGGGAGCGGCTGCGCTGGCTCGGCATCGCCGACCGCGTGCGCATGGTGGACGGCAACCTCACCGACCTGCCGAGCCTGCTCGACGCGGTGTCCCAGGTGCAGCCCGACGAGGTCTACAACCTGGCCGCCCAGAGCTTCGTGAAGGCCTCCTGGCAGCAGCCGCAGGTGACGGCGCAGGTCACCGCCGTCGGCGTGCTGAACATGCTGGAGGCGGTGCGCCGCTGCGCGCCGCAGGCGCGCTTCTACCAGGCCAGCAGTTCGGAGATGTACGGGCTGATCCAGCAG
>JADGHC010000642.1 GCA_019689655.1 Microbispora sp. | reverse complement strand
CGACCACCGCGTCCAGCGTGGCGTCGCCCGCGGCCGGCGACACCGCCTGCAGCTCGGTGACGCCGACGTACGCGCCGGGCGGGTTGCCGAACACCAGCCGGATCTTGGTCGTGGTGAGGGCCGGGAACGTGATGCGGTTCAGCGCCGCGCCCACGGGCCGTTCCGGCGTGCGGGTCTGGCCGGGCACCTCACGCCACGCGGCGCCGTCCCAGTACTCCAGCCGGTACGACGCCGGGGCCTGGACCCCGCCGCCGTCGTCGTAGGCGTAGAACCGCACGTCGCTCACCCGGGTCGGCACGCCGAAGTCCACGCCGAGATGGTCCTCGGCGTTCGGGGAGCGGTAGTTGGTCCACCGGTTGTGCGGGATGTCGTCGTAGTAGATCCGCCCGTCCACGGCGTCCCACACGTTGTCGATGCCGCCCGTGTACGACGCGAACGGCTTGGGGTAGCCGGTGCCGTACGGGTTGGCGGCGTCGTCACCGGGCCGCGCGGACCGGGCGGGCGGCACGGCGGCCGGCACGCGGGCGGTCAGCTCGCCGACCGTGGCCCGGTGGGCGGCCGGCCTGCCGTCCACGTAGACGCGCATGCCCGCGCCCTGGCCGTACCTGCTGCCGTCGCGGTCCCACAGGACCGTCACGTTGTGCCCGTGGTAGGGCACGTTCTCCAGCGCGAAGTAGTCCCACTCGGCCGGGACGAGCGGCTTCAGCACGACCTTGCCGTCCGGCTGCGGGCGCAGCCCGATCAGGCCGCCGATCACCAGGTCGTTGAAGGTGGAGTGGTTGTAGTGCTCGCTGTGCCCGCGGGAGTCGTAGATCCAGCGCGGCTCGTCGGGGTGGTGCGCCTCGGCGACGTACGGCCGGCCGTCCTTGTACTGGGTGAGCGCGTAGCCCCGCAGCAGGCGGTAGTAGTCGGCCGCGGTGACCACGTTCTGGTCGTAGTCGTCGAGCAGGTTGGCCATCGCGGTGAGCGTGGTGGAGGTGGAGTAGGGCCAGCTCGGCCCGTCCCAGCGGCAGCAGCCGTTCAGCGCGTCCCGCATGAACAGGGGGCTGCGCCGCTCGGCGGTGGTCGGCCCGTACGGCGCGGCGAACCCCTGCGGGTCGAGCAGCTGCGCCCACGCCTTCTCCGTTCCGGGCTCGGCCATGTGGAACGCCCACGGCACGAACCCGATCTCCTCGCGGGTGGACACCAGCCGCTGCTGCGGGTCCAGGTCGGCCCTGGCCTTGTGGTAGAAGAAGGCGCGCTTCGGGTCCCACAGGTAGCGGTGCAGCGCGGTCCGCAGCGACGCCGCCCGCTCGTCGAACTTCTCGGCCAGCGCCTTGTCGCCCCGCATCCTCGCGATGGCGGCGATCGCCCTGGCGTCGCCGTACTGGTAGGAGTTCAGCGTCGGGCGGTACCCGGCGCCGCCGTGGTAGGGATCGGCCGGGTCGGTCTCGTAGGAGGAGGCGGTGTACTCCATCGCATCCCAGACCGGCACCGACCAGTACAGGCCCAGCTTCTTGTCGTACTGGCCGCCCCACTTGTCGTACTGGCGGACCAGGTCGGGCAGCAGTCCCTCGACGAAGGACGCGTCGCCGGTGACCAGGTAGCGCTGGTAGGCGGCGTCCGCCGCCCACCAGGAGTACTGGTGCGCCCAGTCGTCGGTGTCCTTGTTGAGGTAGTCCTCCTTCGGCTTGGGGCCGGCGCCCGGACCCCGCAGCCAGTACGTGAGGTAGTCGTCGAGCGGGCGGGTGTCGCGCAGCCAGCGCCCCTCGTACACGTGGTGCCCGGCGGCGGCGACGATGCCGCCGAGCGGAGCGGAGTATCCGGGCGGGTTGTGGAACTCGGTGATGATGTAGCCGGTCGCCGAGTCGGTGTAGCGGATGTGCCGCTTGTAGGTGCTCCAGCGGTAGTAGTAGACGTCCTGGATCTCCCGGTCGGGCACCTCCAGGAACGGGATGTTGGCCTTGTACCACTCCGGCTCGGCGTAGCCCGCCACGAGCGCGTCGTGGTCGAGGAAGGCGGTGCCCTTGCCGACCTCCGGGTAGACCGAGGGCTGCGGCTGGGCGGGGGCGGGCCCCGCCCGGGCGGGGGATCAGGATGGTCGGCGCGGCCAGCGCCGCGAGCGTCGCGAGCACCGCGACGGCGTGTCTCATGGTCACCTCGGACGTGCTGGGGGTGACGGCAGGGAAATCGCTCAGGTTCGGTCACATAGACGATCAAACCTGATCGATGTTGCTCAGTCTTGACCAGATTTGGACGAAAGGCAATAGCGCGCATCGGGATCGCCCGCCCGGCCGGGCGGCTGAGAGACTGCGGGCATGAGTCACAGCCATGACGAGGACCGGGCGTGCGCGGCCGCCCACGGCGAAGCGCTCCCGGAAGAGGCGAGGCGGACGCTGGTCGCGGTGTTCGCGTCCCCGGTGGCCTATCACCTGCTGCGGTTCGGCGTGGAGCTGGGCTTCCGGCCGATCCTGCTGGAGCCCGATCCGGAGCGCGGGCTCGGCGGCCTCCCGGCGGGCTCGGTCGAGGTGGTGAGAGAGGTCGGCGACCACCTGGACGACACGGCCGACGTGGTCGTCACCGATCACCACCGCGCGGAGATCGGGCCGATACTGCGTGACGCGCTCGCAAGCCCCGCCCGGTGGATCGGCATCATGGGCAGTCCCCGGCACGAGGGCCCGCACGTGCGGGCGCTGACCGAGCTGGGCGTCCCGCCCGAGGAGATCGCCCGCGTGCACCGCCCGATAGGGCTCAACATCGGCTCCCGCACGCCACCGGAGATCGCGGTGGCCACGCTCGCCGGCCTGATCGCCGACAGGAACGGCAGGCCCGGCGGCTTCGCGCACTGACTCCCCCGGCACGCGAACGGGCACCCCCGCACGCGGCGGGGGTGCCCGTGGCGCCCCTCCTGGTCAGGAGCGCGTCATCTCGGCGCCGTCAGGAGGCGCTGCAGGTCAGGGCCGGAGTGGCGGCCGTGCCGCCGGCGACGAACCCGAAGGTGGCGGTGCCGTTGGCGGCGAGGTTGCCGTTCCAGGACTCGTTGCGCACGGAGACCGAGGCGCCGGAGCCGGTGTTCACCCCGCCCCACAGCTGGGTGATGGCCTGGCCGCCCGTCCAGCTCCAGCTCACCGTCCAGCCGCGGATCGCGGCGTTGCCGGCCCGGACCGTCACCTCGGACTGGAACCCGCCCGGCCAGGAGTTGACCGTACGGATCGTCGCCGAGCAGCCGCCCGGCTGCGGGGTCGGGCTCGGGCTCGGCGACGGGCTGGTCGGCGGCGTCGGGCTCGGGCTGGTCGGCGGGGT
>JADGHC010000641.1 GCA_019689655.1 Microbispora sp. | reverse complement strand
CGCGGGGGGCGGGCGCCGCGGGCGTTTCCTTGTGACCCCGGGGGCCGCATGCTCTGCGGCCCGCGGGGTCATGGTGTGGCGACCGGGATCCAGACCCGCATCGGGCCCTCGTTCCGGTTGCCCCACAGGAAGTACGGCACCGCAGTGAGCGTGAGCGGCGTGCCCGGACGCTCCCGCCTTCTCCCGGTGGCGTACAGCGAGTCGCCCGTGTGGGCGACCTGCCCGCCGACGTTGATCACGACAGGGATGTCCGGCGTGTTCCCGCCCGATGTGGCCGACGCGGCGGTGACCGCGGGGGCGGCGAGGTCGAGCCGCACGTCTTCGAGGACCGTGCCGGGCGGCAGATCGGCCTGCTCCAGGCAGTACACGAGCGGGCCGCGTGCCAGGGCGACACAGCCCCGCACCGCATCCACGCGCGGATGCGCGGTCACGTGCCGTACGGGCATGTCGAGGTCGAGGACGACCGTCGTGCCCGGCGCCCAGACCCGGGTGAGCCGGATGTAGCCGTCCCGTGCGGGGGCCATCACCGGGCCGCCGTCGATCCTGACCGTGTACGCGTCGCACCAGGCCGGCACGCGCAGCGCGAGCGTCCAGGGAACGGCGGTCTCGGCGCTCACGGTCAGCTCGATCCGGCCCCGCCAGGGGTATTCGGTGCGTACGTCCATGTGTGCGGCGGCGCCCGCGACCACGGCGTCCACGCTGCCCGAGGCGTACAGGTGGATCTGCAGGCCGTCGTCGTGGGCGGTGGCCAGATAGCTGTGCAGCGAGGCCATCAGCCGGGCGATGTTGGGCGGGCAGCACGCGCACGAATACCAGGACAGCCGGCGCGCCGCCTCCTCCTCGCCCGAGCTCGAGTGTCCCGTACGCAACTGGAGGGGGTTGGAGTAGAAGAAGTGCCTGCCATCGGACGACACGGCGGGGGCGACCGCGTTGTACAGCACCCGTTCCATCTCGTCGGCGTAGCGGGCCCGGCCGGTGGCCAGCAGCAGCCGCCAGTTCAGCTGGAAGCTCGCGATCGCCGCGCAGGTCTCGGCGTAGGCCCGGTCCGGCGGCAGCTCGTACGGGTCGCCGTACGCCTCGTCGCGGTGGCGCGAGCCGTGCGCCCCGGTCACGTAGGTGCGCCGGTTGACGGCGTCCTCCCACAGTCGCTCGGCCGCGTCCAGCAGCGTGTGGTCGCCCGTCTCCACGCCCACGTCGACCATCCCGGCCAGCAGGTAGAGCTGGCGTACGGCGTGGCCGGCGACCTCACGCGCTTCCCGTACGGGCACGTGGTCTTGGTAGTAGGCGGGCCCGAACCGCCCGGGCCCGAGCAGCCCGCGCCCGCGCAGGTCGAGGAACCGGCGCGCGAGGTCGAGATAGGGCCGGTGGCCGGTCAGCCGGTACAGCTCGGCGAGCGCGGTCTCGACCTCCGGATGCCCGCAGACCTCCTCGACGCCGCCCGGGCCGAACCGCTCCACCAGCAGGTCGGCGAAGCGCCGGGCCACGGTCACCAGCCCGGGGCTCGCGCCGGTACGGGCCGCGGCCACCGCCGCCTGGAAGAGGTGGCCGGCGCAGTAGAGCTCGTGGCTCCAGTCCGGCTTGCGCCACCGCTCGTCCGGCGCGACGACGGTGAAGTAGGAGTTCAGGTAGCCGTCCGGCTGTTGGGCGCGGGCGAGCAACGCGACGGTGTCCTCCACGAACGACCGCAGCGTCGCGTCGCCGGGTGAGGTGCCCAGCTCCCAGGCGGCGGCCTCCAGCGTCTTGTAGACGTCGGAGTCGGCGAACCACATGCCGGTGAACGCCGTGTCCAGCTCGCCCGCGGCGGCGCGGAGGTTGCCGATGTTCCCGGCGCGGTGCAGGTTGTCCACGCAGTGCGGCAGCGTGTCCGTGGCGTTGCGCCGCTGCCACCGCCCCAGCAGGCCTCCCGGATCGAGACGGACCTGGTCCGGGCCCAGCGGCCGCAGCGCGGCGACCGCCCCGGGCCCCGGGGCTACCGGCCCCGCAGAACCAGGGAGGCCGACCGGGGAGGTCTCTGACAACTTCTGCTCAGTCATGCCTCATCTTTCGTGGAGCAGTGGTCGTCCTTCACGTCGCCGAGGAGTCTCCGGCTCACAGCGAAGGACGCGGGAGGTCCGCCGAGGCGGACCGCCTTGGTGCCTGGCGAAGCGAGAGCCGCGAGGCAAGGCGCTTACGGTAGGAAACCAGGAAAACGATTGCCTTCACGGTATCCAACGGTCTTCCAAATCGTCAATAGCCTGTTTCCGCGTTGTTACATGGGATCCGTTGTCGCACGTACGGCCTATAGACTGGAGATCGGGCAACCCTCAGGGAAAGTGGAGGAAACGTGGGAAAGCTGGGGCGTCCTGCCACGATCGCCGACGTCGCGGCGCTGGCCGGAGTGTCGGTGGGCACGGCCTCCAAGGCGCTCAACGGTCGCGGATCGCTGCGGGAGGAGACCCGCATGCGCGTCCGGGAGGCGGCCCGGCAGCTCAGCTTCGAGGCGAACGCGGGCGCCCGCAGCCTGCACTCGGGCCGCACCTACACGGTCGGCATGATCACCACCGACACGATCGGACGGTTCAGCATTCCCGTGCTGATGGGCGCGGAGGACGCGCTGGGCGCCGGGGAGATGTCGGTCTTTCTCTGTGACGGGCGCGGCGATCCCATCCGCGAGCAGTACTACGTCAAGACCCTCCTCAGCCGCCGGGTCGACGGCATGATCGTCACCGGCCGGCGCACCGAGGCGCGGGCGCCCATCGCCGCGAACCTGCCCGTGCCGGTGGTGTACGCCTTCATCAGCTCCGCCGACCCCGGCGACTGCTCGGTGGTCCCGGACGAGGCGGGCGGCGCCCGCAAGGCCGTCGAGCACCTCCTGGCCGTCGGGCGCACCCGGATCGCCCACGTCACCGGGCCCGAGCACCACAACTCCGCCCGGGTGCGCGCGGCGGCGGCCGCCGAGCGCCTCTCCGAGGACGGGCTGTCCCTGGTCGCGCCGCCGCTGTTCGGCGGCTGGAGCGAGGCCTGGGGACGCCAGGCCGTCGGCATCCTCCTCGCCGGCCAGTTCGAGTTCGACGCCGTCTTCTGCGGCAGCGACCAGATCGCCCGGGGCGTCTGCGACGCACTGCGGGCCGCCGGCCGCCGGGTGCCCCAGGACGTCGCCCTCATCGGCTTCGACAACTGGGACGTCATGACCGAAGCCTGCCAGCCGCCCCTGACCAGCATCGATCTCGACCTGGAAGGGCTCGGCCGGTCGGCGGCGGAGATGCTCCTGGCCGCCATCAACGGCTCCCCCTCCCCCGGCCGGCAC
>JADGHC010000640.1 GCA_019689655.1 Microbispora sp. | reverse complement strand
CCAGGCCAGGTGCCTGGCCACCTCGGGGAACCAGGCGTCGTAGCAGACGGACAGGCCGATGCGGCCGACGCCGGGCAGGTCGGCGACGACGAAGCGATCACCCGGCACGTACGGCTCGTACGGGCGCCAGGGGAAGATCTTGCGGTAGGAGGCCGCCAGCGCGCCGTCCGGGGAGAAGACGAGCGCGGTGTTGTACAGCTCGCCGCCGTCGCCCCGCTCGCAGACCGTGCCGGGCAGCAGCCAGACCCCCAGGTCGCCGGCGAGCGTGGCCAGCTCCTTGACCAGCGGCCCGTCCAGCGGCTCCGCGGCGGCGGCGAGCTCCGCGTCGCGCTCCGCCGGGCGCACCCGGCTGCCGAACAGGTGCAGCTCGGGGAAGATCACCATGCGGGTGGCGGGGAAGCTCGCCAGCATGTCTTCCACGTGCTCGGCGAACCGGGACACGGGGGTGCCCGCGGGCAGCGGCTCGCTCTGCGCGAGGGCGAGGGGGAGGGGCCTGGGCATCGTCAACCTGCCTTCTGACCAGCGCATCTGCCTGGCGCCGCCCAAAAATAGCTCATATTGAGCTTTTTAAGCAACGTAGGTTGTGGCCATGGACACCCTGACCGCGCTCAACTCGGAGGCCCTGGAGGGGCTGCGGCGGCTCAGCGCGCTCGACACCGTGCGCGCCCGCATCGCCCTGGCCGTCGACCTCGGGCTGCTCAAGCCGGGCGAGCGCCTGCCCCCCGCCGCCGACGTCGCCCGCGCCCTCGACGTCGGGGAGATCACCGTGCGGCGCGCGCTCACCGCGCTGTGCGAGGAAGGCGTGCTGGTACGCCGCCGCGGCCGCTCCGGCGGCACCATGGTCGCCGACAAACCCGCCATCGGGACGGTGGCCGAGACCGCGGCCTACCGTACGGCCGCAGCCGAGGTGCACCGGCTCATCGACCAGCGCCTGCTGCTGGAGTGCGGGCTGGCCCACCTGGCCGCCACCGCCGTCACCGCCGAGCGCATGGCCGAGCTGAAGGGCCTGGTCGCCGAGATGGACCGGGCCGCGGGCTGGGCCGACTTCCACACCTGTGACGAACGTTTCCACCTGGCACTCGCGGCGGCCTCGGGAGTGGAGTCGGCGGTGGCGCACTACGGGCCGGTGCTGCGCAAGCTTTACCGCTACTACCTGCCCTACCCCATCGACTACCTGCGCGAGTCCAACCGGGAGCACGCCGCGCTGGTGGCGGCGCTGGAGCGGGGCGACCCGGTGGAGGCGGTCCGGGTGGCCAGGGCGCACGTGGAGGTGCTGCACCGCACGATGTTCGTCGGCCTGATGCGCTGAGCCGCCGGCCGCCCGGTTTCGCCGGCGACGCTCTTCGTGAAGCCGGGTCGCCGGCGAGCATGGCGTCCTGCCACGGTCCGAACGTCGGCGGCCGGTGCCGGACGAAGTGCCGGAGTGTGGCGGGCGCCTCCGTCAGCGGGTACCGGGAGTGGCGTGGCCCCGTCCAGGACGTCCACGGCGCGGCGGACCACCTGCATTGGCGACGTCGTCGCCACCCCCGTCGGTCGCGCGGGCCTCGCCCCGGCCGGGCCGGCGGCGGCGGCGGTGTCGGGTTCGGTGGTGTCGAGGATGCGGGCGAGCGTGCCGGCGGCCCGGCGCAGCCCGGCGACGTCGTCCGGGCCGTGGCCCGCTGCTGGCCGCCACCCTGACCGTACGCGGCGCGGAGGCGCCGGAGGGGATGCGCGCCGAGGTGTTCACGACCACGGCCAGCCTCAAGATCAGCGCCGGAGCGCTGGGTGCGGTGGCCGCCGGCTGGGTCGCCGGGCCGTCGCCGACCCGTGTCCACGCCCCGTCGGCGCAGCGGATGGCCATGCCGTGTCCGTGCGCCCCGGTCTGGTCGCCCTCGAGGTCATCCGGCGACCGTGACCGCGCGGATGCCCCGCGTGACGCCACGGCACCCTGGACACGCTGCCGCCGATCCGAAATGATTCGAACATCCACCCCAAGATGAGTACCGAGCGGCTGTTCCACTACTGCCGCGTCGAGGGCGGCAACCAGCTACCCGGCCCACCGGCCGCGGCCCCGCGTCCGCGGCGCGTTCACCGCGGCGTGGATCGGCGCCCAGTGAATCGGCCCAGTGGACCGGCTCCGGTGGTTTGGTGGCCGGCCGCCGAGCGCCACCCTGCCTCGCCCGGCCACGGGCGACCTCGAAAAGCATTTGGAGCGCACATGACCCTGCCCGTCACAGCCGAGCGCATCCGCACGGCGCGTCTCACGCTGAACGTCTTGTCCGTGCCGGGCTCGGCGGGCGACACGGTGTTGTTCGTGCACGGCAACGTCTCCTCCAGCACGTTCTGGCGCTCGACGATGACCGCGATCGCCGCCGAGGGGTTCCGGCCGTACGCGCTCGACCTGCGCGGCTTCGGCGACTCCGATCCCGAGCCGGTGGACGCGAGCCGGGGCGTGCGCGACTACTCCGACGACGTCCTGGCGCTGCTCGATCAGCTCGGCCCCGCGCACCTCGTGGGCTGGAGCCTCGGCGGCGGAGTGGTCATGCAGGCCATGCGCGACCGGCCCGCGGTGGTCCGCAGCGCCGTCCTGGTCAACCCGGTCTCGCCGTACGGCTTCGGCGGCACGACGGGCCCGGACGGCATGCTCAACCGCCCCGACGGCGCGGGCTCCGGCGGCGGCACGGTCAACCCCGAGTTCGTGGCGGCGCTGCGGGCGGGCGACCGATCGGCCGACACCCGGGTCTCCCCCCGGACCGTGCTGCGCAGCGCGTACGTCGCCCCGGGCACGGACCTGGGCGAGGAGGAGGACGCGTTCGTGGAGTCGATGCTGTCCACCCGCATCGGGGATGACCACTACCCGGGCGACTCGGTGGCCTCGGACGCCTGGCCGGGCGTCGCCCCCGGCAAGCGGGGCGTGCTCAACACGATGGCCCCGACCAACTTCCGCATCGACGACCTGCACGAGATCGACCCGAAGCCGCCCATCCTGTGGATCAGGGGCGACCAGGACGTAATCGTCTCGGACACGTCGCTGTTCGACCTGGCGCATCTGGGCGCGATCGGCGCCGTGCCCGGCTGGGACGGCACGCCCGCCCAGCCCATGGTGACCCAGACGCGGGCCGTGCTGGAGCGCTACGGCAACTACCGGGAGGTGGTCATCGAGGGCGCCGGCCACGGCCCGCACCTCGACAAGCCCGGGGAGTTCCGCGCGGCGCTCCTCGACCACCTGCGCGGTTGACGCGCTCCCCGGCCTGAAGACCGGGGATTCAGCCCGTGCCGCGCGTGCGGCACCTCTGTGGCTTCCTGTTTC
>JADGHC010000639.1 GCA_019689655.1 Microbispora sp. | reverse complement strand
GAGCCGGGGCGGGAGATGACCAGCATGCGCACCTGGGTGCCGTCCTTGGACCGGTAGACCACCTGCTCGGTCGTCGCCTCGGGCACCTCCACCGCGCCCGGCGGCGCCTCCCAGAGCGTGGTCTCGCCGGTGAGCGCGTCGTAGCGGTACACCGCGGCCGGGGTGATGTTGTCGGTGTAGCTGAACCAGGCCTCGTGCCCGCCCTCGGGACGCCCGATGATCCCCCCGACCGAGCCGAGTCCCGGCAGCGGCACCTCGCCGATCCGCTCGCCGCTCTCCAGGGCGTGGACGGTGATCTCACCGATCGCGTGCCGGGTCCAGCCGGCGAGCAGGACCGGCTCGGCCATGCCGTCGAGGATCGCGAAGTCGGACAGCACGGCCTCGGCGTCCTCGGGGATCAGGTCGCGCCAGTGCTCCGGGCCGGGCGTCTCCGGGGAGGTGACGCAGAGCCGCCCGCGCGGGGCGTCGAGGTCGGTGAAGACGTACAGCCGCCCGTCGCGGCCGAAGTGCAGCCCGGTCTGGGCGTCGACGTCCTGCTGCACGGTGACCAGCTCCGGCGCCTGCGGCGAGGAGGCGACCAGGTCGGCCACCCACAGGTCGTTGCGGGGGGCCGTGCCCCGTGAGGCGGAGATCGACAGCCATCTGCCGTCGAGGGAGACCGACACCCCGTAGTAGTTGGTCTTCTCCAGTCCCTCGCCGAAGATCAGCACGTCGTCGTCGGGGGAGGTACCGACACGGTGCAGGTAGACGCGGCGGTGGAACTGCTCCTCACCCGCCGGGACCTGCGAGGGCGCCAGCTTGCGTACGTAGTAGAACGCCTCGCCGCCGGGCAGCCAGGCCACGGGGGAGTAGCGGCAGCGGTCGATCGGCCCCTCGATGACCTCTCCGGTCGCCACGTCCACGACGTACAGGCGCGACTCCTCGTCACCGCCGACCGAGATCTGGTACGCCAGCCGGTTGCCCTCCTTGTCCGGCTGGTAGGCGTCGAGCGTGGTCAGGCCCGAAGGATCGAGGGTCATGGGGTCGAGCAGCACGCGCTCGCCGCCCTCGTCCGCGACGTACAGGACCGGGTGCTCCTGGTCGGGGGCCCGGCGGATGAAGAAGCGGCGCCCGCCGCGCCAGGACGGCGTTCCCACCGACCCGGAGCGCAGCAGTTCGGCCACGCGCTTGCGGAAGTGGTCGCGCCCTTCGAGTTCGGCGGACCGGAACAGGGTCTCCTGCGCGTCCAGCCATTCCTTCGTCGCCGGATCGTCCGCATCCTCCAGCCACCTGTAGGGGTCGGGGACGGGCGTTCCGTGAAGAATGTCGACGACGTCGTCACGGCGGGCTGGCGGGTACGGAACTCGGCTCATGCTGGCACTTTAAATCAGCCGGGCGGCTGCGCCGGTACATCGGCCGTACCCGGCCAAGACGGGAATAAAGGGGTGATCGGCTGGGCATAGAAGCAGCAGGCGTACCCGTCGTTCACCTCACGGACCCTTTTAAGGGGTGGCGAAGGGGCCGCCGAAAAGGCCACACTTTGGTGAAGGGCGGTGCCGTGGTGACGATCCGCTGGGCCGTCCGGCGGAGGTCCCTGTGACGGAAGCATCCGGGTCCCAACAGACGGGGCCACAACCCAGGCGCACAGCCGAGACCGCTGTGGAGGCCGGCTGATGCGCCAAGTCCTGCTGTTGAATGCCACATACGAGCCGCTGACCACGCTCTCCCTGCACCGGGCCGTCGTGCTGGTGCTGAGAGAGAAGGCGGAGGTCGTGCACCGCGACTACCGGGGCGCGGTCTTGCGCTCGGCCAGTTGCACGCTCGACGTCCCGTCGGTCATCCGGCTCCGGCGCTACGTTCGCATTCCCTATCGGACGCGCATCCCGCTCACCCGGGCGGCGCTGATGCGCCGGGACAACTTCCGCTGTGCCTACTGTGGTCAGCGGGCCGAGACCATCGACCACATCATCCCGCGTTCCCGGGGTGGCCCGCACACCTGGGAGAACTGCGTCGCCTCGTGCATGACGTGCAATCACCGCAAGGCCGACAGGCTGCTGGAGGAGCTGGGGTGGGCGCTCCGGGTCGCCCCGGTGGTGCCGCACGGCGCGCACTGGCGGCTCATCGGCGCGCAGCTCGACGGGGACCCACAGTGGGCCCCCTACCTGTCGGAGAGCGCGGCCTGAGCGGTGCCATGAAGTGGACGATCACCTCCGACGTCGAGGAGTACGCCTCGGCGGCGGAACCATGGCTGCTGCGCGATCCCGTCCGCAACACGATCGTGCTGACCGTGCTGCGCGGAATCCGCGGCGGCCAGTTCGCCGACGACCCCCTCATGGGCTGGGTGACCGACGATGAGGGCGAGGTCGCCGGGGCGTTCAGCCACACGCCGCCCCGCCCGCTGCTGCTCGGGAACGTCCTCCCCGGCACGCTGCCCGCCCTCGCGGCCGAGCTGATCGAACGGGAGCGGGCGATCCCGGGGGTCACCGGACCGGTCCCCGCCGCGGAGGCGTTCGCCGTGGCATGGTGGCGTCCGGAGGACCGCCGCCGGTCCGAACGCCTGTACCGGCTCGGCCGGCTGGCGGCCGCGGCGGCGCCCGGCAAGGCCCGGCTCGTCACCACCACCGAGATCCCGGAGGCCGCCGGATGGTTCCGGGCCTTCGAGGAGGAGGCGGAGGGCGAGGTGAGCGCCGATCCCACCCCGGTCGTCGCCGCGCGGGTCAACCGGGAAGAACTGCTCTGGTGGGAGGACGAGGGACGGCCGGTGTCGCTCGCCGGGGTCTCCGCCCCGATCGCCGGGATGTCGCGCATCGGCCCGGTCTACACCCCGCCCGAGCTGCGCGGGCGCGGGTACGGCAGCGCCGTCACCCATGCGGCCAGCAGGAAGGCGCTCGACGACGGGGCGACCGAGGTGCTGCTGTTCACCGATTTGAGCAACCCGACGTCGAACTCCATCTACCAGCGGCTCGGCTACCGGCCCATCACCGACTACGCCACCATCCACTTCGCCTGACCACCCGCGCCGGGGCGGCCGCCGCGCTCCTCACCTCGTCGCCGCGTGGAGTCGTACTCTGGACGCATGCCTCGCTATGAGTACCGTTGCCGTGCGTGCGGATCGACGTTCGAGCTCAACCGTCCCATGTCCGAGGCCGGCGATCCGGCGGTGTGCCCGTCAGGCCACGACGACACCGTGAAGCTGCTGTCCATGGTGTCCGTAACCGGCAGGGCCTCCGGGGCTCCCGCCGCCCCGGCGGGCGGCGGGTGCTGTGGCGGCGGCTGCTGCGGCGGCTGACCGGCGTCCGATCCGTCTGGGCC
>JADGHC010000055.1 GCA_019689655.1 Microbispora sp. | reverse complement strand
CGGGAGATCCGGCACAACCTGCACCACTACGGGCCAGGCTGGGGGTGCGGGTTCATCGCAGGCGTGGCAGTCCGCCGGGCTGCCCCCGGCGAGCGAGGGCCCGGCGAGCAACGGCCCGCGGGACGATTCCAAAGTCAGGCGAGTAAGGGTCCGGCGAGCGGGACCTCGTGAGTGAGGAGCCGGTGCAGGGCCGGGCAGGTGAGCAGCGCCCCTACCAGCGAGCAGCAGGCGGGCGGACAGGCCGGCACGTGAAAGTTCGGGGAGCGGGGCCTCGCGAGTGAGGGGCCGGCGGAGGGCCGGGTGGATGAGCAGCGGAACCCGCAGCAGGGGCCGGCCGGGTGGATGAGCAGCGGCACCCGCAACAGGGGCTCGACAACCTAGGCGCCGACGACGCCGGGCGTCCGCAGTGACGACCAGAGGATCCTGCGCGGCTCTACCTGATCATGATGAAGACAAGCCTCAAGGTGTAGTCGTTGCTGGGCCCCTACTGGTGCATATTCTGCCAAATGCCCCGGCTGTGACTTAGTGCGCCTGTGACTCCAACAATTCGCGGTGTGCGGTTGCTCAGCGTGATGACGACAGGAGAGAATTAAAACAGGCTTTCGAATAAGGGGGTATCGTGGATCTGTTCGATCTTTGTCCCGAGCACGGCACCAGTTCCAATCGCGCGGGTGCCGCTAACGCAGGTAATCGGCAAACCCGGTCGTCGTCGGCGCTGGTGGCATCGGCGAAGGAAAGTGTACGGGCGTTGGCGATGGCGCCGGCTCCGGACGACGCGATCCTCTGCATGGCCGAGGCCGTTGTGTTGATGGCCGCCTTGGACCAGATCGACCACGCACTGGCCGTACGGATGGAGCGGGTGCAGCGGGCGAGGCAAGCCGGACAGCGCCCGGCCGAGCAGTAGGTCGTCGCCGACCGGGCATTGGCGGAGTCGCGCTGATCAGCAGCGCCGTGGGCGGCCATCCTGAGCGTTGCGGCGGCAGGTGACCTCTGCGCTGGCATGAGGCGGCGGTCGCGTCGCAGCGTGGCCAGGGCGCGGAACCGTTCAGGCCGGCTGACGCGGAGTGCGACCACGGACGGGGTGGATGCTCGGCCACTGATGGCCGGGGCGGGTGCGAGGCAAGGCCGCATTCGAGGCGCAGATCACGCAAATCGCCGCAGCACCCCGCCGGAAGCAGGTGCGATCGGCGCCCGCCCCTCGCCGATGACCGGGAATACTGCCGTCCCGCTCCGCAGAACCGGACAAGGAGGGCCTGTCCGCGCTGGTTGACTCGCGCCGGTCGGCCGCCCCGAAGTCGGCCGGGGGCATGATCGGATGGGTCACCCTCGCCCGATCCTTCGCCCCGGTGGCTCTGTCCGACGGGCGGGTGCGCCCGACCCGCGAGGACGCCCGACGCGCGAGCACACCTGACCCGTGAGGACGCCCATCCCGCGAGCACACCCGATCCGCGAGGACGCCCATCCCGCGAGCACACCCGATCCGCGAGGACGCCCATCCCGCGAGCACACCCGATCCGCGAGGACGCCCATCCCGCGAGGATGCCCATCCCGCGAGGAGGGGCGGCTCCGAGGGAGGCCGAGATCCATGACATCGATAACCGCGCCTCCCCTGTCTCGAAAACCGCGCCTCTCCTCTTCGGAGCAAAACGCAGGATCACGGATGCAGCGGGAGCCCCTTGAGCGCCTTGTCCACGGCGTTCTTCGGGCCGTACACGGCCAGCCCGACGAGCGGCATCTCCTCGGCCGTGACGGCCCGTACGGCGGCCCGGTTGTCCACGTCGTTGCCGGTCTTGAACATCTCCTCGATGTAGACGGCCACCGCGAGCCCCCGTTCGACGGCACGGGCGCGCACGCGGGCCAGCCCGGCGAGGTCCACGGCGTAGATGAGCACGGGCTGGCGGAACATCGGCAGATAGGAGGTGCCCGAACCATCCTCGTACCGCTCCCCGATCACCTCGGGGGCTCCCCCCGCGACCGCGCTCGCCAAGAACGCCGTGACATTGAGCTTCTGCCACACGGCCAGGTCTTCCCGGACCGCGATGCCGATCTTGGTGTCGAAACGCATGGGAACCAGGTTGCCGCGGCGCGCACCACCCGTCTTGTACGCTCGTGCGCCGCTTCGCGTACGCCCGTATGCCTCCTGACCTGCGCACAATGGTGCTGTGGCACAGGACTGGTCCCGCTACTGGCGCTCCCCCGACCGCTCGCTGGAGGCGATGTACGCCCACTTCACCCGGCACGTCTACCATCGGCACAGCCATGAGACGTACTCCTTCGGGGTGACCGAGGAGGGCAGCCAGGCGTTCATCTGCCGCGGGGCCGCACACACGAGCGCGGCGGGCATGGTGATGGCGTTCAACCCGGACGACCCGCACGACGGGCACTCCGCCGACGCTCTCGGATTCACCTACCGGATGGTGCACATCGGGCCAGAACTGGTTACGGGCGTGCTGGACGACATGGCCGGGCGGGAGACGGGAGCACCCCTGTTCCCCCGGCCCGTCGTACGCGATCCCGCGCTCGCGACCGGGCTCAGGGCGTTGCACAAGGCCCTGCTCGGGGGCGCGAGCGCCCTCCGGAGGGACGAGTTGCTCACCGCCGTCGTGTCCTCAATCGTCCGGCGGGCCGCCACCCGGCCGGTGCGGGCGCGGGAAGCCACATCCGCGGACGCCCGCCACGTGGCCGAGCAGGTGCGCAGCCGCCTTCGTGACGACCCCCTCGCCGACGTCACCGCCGACGATCTCGCCGCCATGACCGGGCGCAGCAGGTTCACGGTCTACCGCGCGTTCCGGTCGGTGTACGGCATGCCGCCCAGCGACTACCAGCGCCTGCTCCGGTTACGTACGGCCAGGGAGCTGATTGCGCAGGGCCGCTCATTGGGTGAGGCGGCGGCGGAAGCGGGATTCGCCGATCAGAGCCACCTCACCCGATGGTTTGTCCGGTGTTATGGCATAAGCCCGGGGGAATACCGGGCGGCCGGCCCGCTTTGAGCCGGGCGGCCGGCCCGCACCACCCGATCCGCCCCACCGAAACGACCGCCCGTTCAAACCCGGACGGCCGCTCCGGCCCAGGCGACCACCCCGCACCACCGGCTCTGCCCAGGACAGCCGCCGCTGCCACCCGAGCGACCACCCGAGCCAACCGGACGCCGACCCGGGCGGCCGCTCCCGTGCCTCAGGCCAGGCGCGGGGGGAACCCACCGGTGGCGACCGGACCCCAGGACGTGGGGGTGATCCGCAGCAGCGACTTGCCTTGGCGCACCATGGCCGCGCGGTACTCCTCCCAGTCGGGGTGCTCCCCCGAGATCGAGCGGTAGTACTCGACCAGCGGCTCCAGGGCCTCGGGCAGGTCGAGCACCTCCGCGGTGCCGTTCACCTGCACCCACGGCCCATCAAAATCATCCGACAGCACGACCACGCTCACGCGCGGGTCGCGGCGGGCGTTGCGGGTCTTGGCGCGCTCGGGGTAGGTGGACACGACGATGCGGCCCTCGGCGTCGACTCCGCACGTAACCGGGGACGCCTGGGGGCCGCCGTCACGCTTCGTCGTGATCAGGATCGCCCGGTGGCGATCACGCACGAAGTCGAGCAGCTGCTCATGGGATACGGTCTCGGTCGTCGCGATCCTCGGGCTCATGCCGTCTCCTCGCCTTCGGCCCGGAGCGGCGTTCGCCGGATGCCGTGCCTGGTGATCCGCTTGCTCATACGGCAACTTTATGGTCAGGCAACGCGGACATACGCCGACACCGGCACCCCCACAGCACCCGTACGCCGAGATCGCGGGGCCGCCCCGGCATCCTCGGCGAGGCCCGGGAACCCGCTGCCATGAGTGGGTCAATCGGGCGAAGCACGCGATCTCCCTGGACGAGCAGAGCTCCGCGGCGCGCTTTACGCGCCGACTACCCAGCCAGCACCCACTACGTACGTATCCCTCGAATAGGTATCGATACGGGTGTTTTCCCCCTCCTCTCCCCCATGACGAGGAGGCAGGCTGAGAACGTCACGAATTGTGCATGAAAGCCAGGGGGACGGATCATGTGCAAGCACCACCCGCAGTGCCCGCCGGCGGATGCTCCCGACCGGGACGCGGCCTGCCTGATCGCCTTCCATCCGGAGCAGGGGTGGGGACTGCTCTGCAACGGCGTGGTGCTCTTCGACGACAGCGGCGAGCTGATGCCTGACGGGCGCAGCATCCCCGCTCGTTCATCTTTGGGGCGTGCCGCATGAGCCTGATCTACTGCCCCATCCGGGACGAGTCATCCGCGCAGCGGGCCGGGGCGCCCGCCCAGCCGCCGCTCCGGCAGTCCGCGATCCGCCACCGCTGGGAGACCCTGCGGCGCCGGGTCGGCGACTTCACGATCCAGCTCCTGGAGGACCCCGACGTCGAGGCGGCGTCCTGGCGGCTGCCCGCCGACGCCACCTCGCCCGGGCGGGCCCGGCGGCTGACCCGCGAGCGCCTGAGCGCGTGGGATCTGGAGCACCTGACCGAGGTGACCGAGCTGCTGGTGAGCGAGCTGGTCACCAACGTGCTGTGCCACACCCGCTGCCGCGACCTCGTCGTACGGCTGTCGGCCGTCGAGGGGCTGCTGCGCTGTGAGGTGGAGGACTGCGACGACGCGATGCCCGAGATGGCCCATCCCTCGGCCGGGGACGAGTGCGGCCGGGGACTTCAGCTGATCGACTCGCTGGCCTGCTGCTGGGGCGCGGAGCGCACCCGCCACGGCAAGATCATGTGGTTCGAGCTGCCGACGTACGGCCTCCGCTGACCGAGCCGGGGGACCGGCCTCCCGGCGGGGCGTCCGCGATTGCGTCGTCGGCGTGCTCGCTCAGCCGCTCCTTGATCCAGGCGGCGACCTGCGTACGCGACTTGAACCCCAGCTTGTCGAGGATGTGCTCGATGTGGCCCTCCGCCGTGCGCTGAGAGATGACGAGCCTGCCCGCGATGTCCTTGTTGCTCAGTCCCTCGGCGACGAGGCGTGCGATCTCCGTCTCCCGGCGCGTCAGCGGCGCGATCCGTCCCTCGAAGCGCTTGGACGCGCCGGCCGCCGCCGTACGCTCCGCCGTCGTACGCTCCCGCAGCGTGTACCGCAGCGCCTCCGCCCTGGTCAGGGCCGCACCCCGGGACACCTCGGCCTGGAAGGCGCGCTCGCCCAGCGCCTCGCGGGTGGCCGCCTCGCACTCGTCGTGGAAGCGGCTCATGTAGCGGAACTCCGCCAGCCGCGCGCCGACCGCCTGCCAGAAGGTCCGTACGATGCCGAGCAACCGGGCCGCGCGCTCGAATCTGCGCTCGCTCGCGGCGAACCAGGCGTGGGCCTCCAGGTTCATCCCCATGCCGAGCTGGTCGCCCACCGACATGGTGTAGCGCAGGCTCTCGTTGTCGATCTCGCAGGCCGCGCGTATGTCTCCCCTGTGCCAGGCGTCGATCGCCAGGGCGAGCAGCGCGTACGACCGGTGCCAGCCCTCGCCGTACAGGTCGCACAGGGCCACGCACTCCTCGGCGAGATCACGGGCGGCCGGGCGGCCGAGGTACGCGTTGGCCAGGGCGAGCCGGTTGAGCGCCAGCGCGAGCCCGATGGGGTTGCCGACGTCGCGGTGGGCATGCGCCGCCTCCTCGTACCGCCGCATGCCCGTCTCCAGATCGCCCCCGCACACCGCCGCCATCCCCCGCAGCAGCGCGATGTAGCCGAGTGTCACGCGCAGCCCGAGCCGCTCGGCGATCTCCGCGGCCTCCTTCAGCCGGGCGCGGGTGGTGGAGGTGTCTTCCCGGAGCAGGGCGATCCAGGCGCCCGCCCACAGCGCGTGGGCGCGCACCTCGTTGGGTTGCGTCGCGGCGGCCAGGCTCCGGTCGAACCAGCCGGCCCCTTCTGACAGGTGGTAGCAGCTCCAGTGATAGAGCAGCTCGGCGGTCATCGCCAGGGCGGTCTCGGCCTCTCCCGGCTCGCGCAGCGACCAGTCCAGGGCCTTGCGGACGTTGGCGTGATCGCGCTGCAGGCGCTCCACCCACGACTGCTGGGCCGCGCTGAACAGCTCGGCCCAGGCCCTTGAGGTGATCTTCCGGTAGTAGTCGCGATGCCGCCGGTGCAGCGTCGCCTCCTCCCCGGACGCGGCCAGCAGCTCACGGCCGAACTGCCGCACCGTGTCGAGCAAGCCGTAGCGGACCGCCCCGTCGGACTCCATGCGGACCAGGACCGACTTGTCGACCAGCCCCGCGACGAGTTCGAGCACCTCCTCGCGGTTGATGCCCTCGCCCGCGCACACCTGCTCGGCCGCCTCCAGATCCAGGCCGCCGGCGAAGACCGACACCCGCCGCCACAGCAGCCGCTCCTGCTCGGTGCACAGGTCGTAGCTCCACTCGAACAACGCGCGCAGCGTACGCTGCCGGGGCAGGGCGGCCCGGGATCCCCCGGTGAGCAGCCGGAACCGGTCGTCCAGCCGTTCGAGCACCTGATGCACCGACAGGGCGCGCAGGCGTACGGCGGCCATCTCGATCGCCAGGGGAAGGCCGTCGAGCCGGCGGCAGATCTCGGCCACCGCCCTCTCGTTCTCCTCGGTCACCGCGAACCCGGGGACGACCGCGGCGGCCCGCTCGGCGAACAGCCGTACCGCGTCCGACTCGGCGAACGGCGTCGCCGCGGCGCCGTCGGGCGCGGGGACCGACAACGGCGCCAGCTCGATGATCCGCTCGCTGCCGATGCCGAGCGCCTGCCTGCTGGTGGCGAGGACCCGGAGGTCGGGAAGCGCGCGGACCAGCGTGTCCACGAGCACCGCGCACTCGGCGAGCACGTGCTCGCAGTTGTCCAGCACGATCAGGGTTTGCTGCCCCCGCAGGCGTTCGATCAGCGCGTTGAGCGGCGGCCGGGTCGAATGCTCGCTGACCGACAGCGCCTCGGCGACGGTCTGCACGAGCAGGGCGGGATTTTCGAGCGCGGCAAGTTCGACCAGCCACGTGCCGCCGGGAAAGTTCCTGCGGGACTCCTCGGCGGCCCGCAGCGCGAGGCGGGTCTTCCCCACCCCTCCCGGGCCGATCACCGTGACCACGTGCGAGAGCCCCAGCAGGCGTTTGACCTCGGCCAGCTCGTGCCGGCGCCCCACGAAGCTGGTCACCTCCGCGGGCAGCCCGGCCGGTTGGCCGATCGCCACCCTCGATCGCATAGCGGTCATGACGCCCACGCCGCCCCCGTCGTCCGGTATGTCATGCCAGTGGCACATACCAGCGTACAAACGTATTTCCGCACGTCGGGGCGCCCCGGGCCGGGCTCAGCCCTTCATCCGCCGCAGGATCTGCTCACGCCTGATCAGCAGGTCGTCGATGAGTGCCTCCTGCTGCTCGACGTTGGTTAGCAGGACAGACCTCTCCATCATGTCCGTCGGCGCGTCCCAGCTCTGCCCGATCTCCTCGCGCATCTGCGCGGTCTCCCTGCGCAGGCGCTCGATCTGGGCGTCCACCTCCTCGAGTTCCTTCTCGAGCTCCGGCTCGTCCATGCCTCACCGTCCGTTCCGTCCGCTGGTCAGGGCGCGTTCGTCCACCCCATTCCACGGAGGCGGGAAACTATTCGGCGACGGCGGCGGGGAGGTAGACGGTCTCGCCGGTCGCGCGGGCCCGCTGGGCGGCCTCCAGCCGGGCCACCAGGTAGGCCGGCATGAGCGCGGCGGCCTCCTCCGCGGTGAAGAACCCGTAGTCGTCCAGCTCCTCCTCCTGCAGGGCGACACCCATTCCGTCCTCGAACGTCCCGCAGTCGAACAGGAAGTGGACCAGCGGGATCGGCCGGTCGTCCAGCGGCGGCACCCAGTGGACCACGAGCAGCCGGCCCACCGGCCGGGTGAGGCCCAGCTCCTCGGCCAGCTCCCGGCCGCAGGCCTCCTCGGGCGTCTCGCCCTCATCGATGTGGCCTCCCGGCCAGCCCCAGTGGTCGCGGTAGCCCGGCTTCACGAGCAGGACCCGGCCCGAGGGGTCGGTGACGAAACCGCCCGCCGCGGCGGCGACCTTGAACAGCCCCGCGTAGAAGGCGTCCGCGGGGATCACACCGGCTCCGATCTCATGCTCCGAGCCTAGAGCCGGTACGCGCATGACATCGGGGTGGTGATGGACCTGCACGGCGACTTCCGCTGGGCGTTCGCCGTGCAGTATCCGATCTGGCTGCTCGGGGCCGTACAGGTGATCCGCTATTGCGCCCGCGCCCGCCGCCGCGCCCTCCGGCTCGCGCCCGCCCGAGGTCAGGCGGAGCGTACGGCGACGAACGCGCCGGCGAAGTGGGCGGGGGCCAGCACGGCGGCCCTGGCGAGGAGGTCCACGCGCGTCCGTACGGCGAGGCCGGGGTCGTCGTCGTACACATAGGGGATCGAGGGATCGGCAAGCTGCACCGGGTGGAGCACGGCGTCTCCGCTCATCACCACGTCGCCCACCTCGACGCACTGGTGGCCGGGGGTGTGCCCCGGAGCGTGCCGCACCCGGACCCCGGGCACGGGCTCCGCGCCGCCGTCGACGACGTCGAGCAGGTCACGCAGGGGGTCGAGGAACAGTTCCCGCGCCGTACGGGAGACCTGCTCGACCTCCGCCCGCTGCACCACGTGGCGGGCGTTCGGGAAGGCGGGCGCGCCGTCCACGACGCTGCCGCCCACGTGATCGGCGTGCAGGTGGGTCAGCACCACGACGTCCACGTCGGCCGGGACGACGCCGGCGGCGGCCAGTTCCCCGGCGAGGCGGCCGGGCAGCGGCGCCCACGTCGCGGGCGAGTCCACGCCGCCGATCCCGGTGTCCACCAGGACCGTACGGCCCGCCGCGCGCAGCAGGAAGCAGTGGAAGTGCAGCACCCACTCCTCGCCCGGCGCGAACGTCGCACCCTTGAACATCTCGGGCAGCGGCCTGCCGACCGGTTCCTTCATCGGCCCCACGGCGTCACAGAGCGGGATGATCTCGACGCCGGCCACGATTTTCGGCTCATGCGGCATCGCACCACCATAAAAGATCCCGTCTAGCGGGCCGCCGGGGTGAAGTCGAGGTCGAGGTCGGCCGCGTAGACGGCGCGCTCGCAGCGGGCGCAGCGGTAGAGCACCGGTCCCTCGTCGAGTTCCGTACCACAGTGCGGGCAGTGGCGGCTGGTGCGGGTCATCGCTGTCTCCCCCTTCGACAGTTCCTTGCGTGTCCAGGGAACCTCCGCCGGCTTGCCGTACTCCTGCAATCGGCTTGCCACCCGCTCACACCCCGCGGCCGTACGGCACCGCGGAGCCGGGATGATGGACGGGTGCTCGCCGACGTCATCGACCATCTCGTCTGCCCGGCCTGCCGCGAGGCGCTCCGCCTGACCGGCGGCTCGGTCGGGTGCGCGCGCGGCCACTCCTACGACGTGGCGCGGCAGGGGTATGTGAACATGCTCAGCCGCCCGGCCGGCACGGCCGACACGCCCGCGATGGTGGCGGCCCGGGCGCGCTTCCTGGAGGCGGGCCACTACGCACCGCTGACCCGCCGCCTCGCTCGGCTGTGCGCGGGCGCCGCCGTGGTCGCCGACGCCGGCGCGGGCACCGGTCACCACCTGGCCGCGGCGCTCGGCCCCGGCGCGGTGGGCATCGCGATCGACGTGTCCAAGCACGCGCTGAAGCGGGCGGCCCGCGCCCATCCCCGCATCGGCGCCGTGGTGGCGGACGTGTGGCGGCCGCTCCCCGTCGGCGACGCCCGCGTGGACGTGCTGCTCAACGTCTTCGCACCGCGCAACGCGGAGGAGTTCGCCCGGGTGCTGCGGCCCGGCGGCTGCCTGATCGTCGTCACCCCCGGCCCCGGCCACCTGAGCCCGCTCGTCGGGCGGCTCGGCCTGCTGAGCGTGGACGAGGACAAGGATCGCCGCCTGGAAGACACCCTGGGCACCCGCTTCACCCGTGTCGCGGAGGAGACGGAGGAGATCGCGCTGCGCCTGGGCCACGAGGAGGTCGAGGCGGTGGTCGGCATGGGCCCGAGTGCCTGGCACACCCGCCCGGAGGAGCTGGCCGCGAAGATCGCCGCGCTGCCCGACCCCGTGCCGGTGACCGCGTCCTTCCACATCACCCGCTGGGCTCTGTCCGCCTGACCCCGCGTACGCCCGATCCGCACCCGAACAGATCGCCCGACATCGGCTGTTTGTCGGGCATTGTCGCGTCTGACGATCCATACTGAACCCGACCCCGTAGGAGCACAGGGGAGGGCCCGTATGCAGGCCGAGGAACGCTGGCAGGCCAGGTTCCGAGCACCCCGGGTGACCCTGCCCGTGTGGGCGCGACAGGCGCCGCACCGCGCCGTCTACCGCGGCAACGCCTCGGGTGTCTGGCAGATCTACGCCTGGGACCGGTCGAACGGGCAGACCCGGCAGGTCACCGACCACGCCCACGGCACCCGGTATGGCGCGATCGACCCCACGGGCCGGTGGATCTGGTGGTTCGGGGACACCGACGGCGACGGGCGGGGCGTTTGGTCGCGCCAGCCGTTCCACGGCGGCCCCGACGTTCCTTTGGACATGCCGCCCGGCCACCCGTGCGGGCTCGCGCTCGCCGCGGACGGCACCGCCGCCGTCGGCCGCTGCTCCCGGGACGGCTTCGAGATCCTGCTGGCCCGGCCCGGGGACGAGCCGGTCACGCTGTATCAACACGACGAGTACGCCGCGGTCGCGGACATGTCCCTCGACGGCTCGCTGATCGCCGTCGACCACAGTGAGCACGGCGACGCCCTCCACCCGGCCGTACGGGTCATCGGGGCGAACGGCTCGATGGTCGCCGAGCTGAACGACGGACCGGGCAAGGGCGTGACCGGCGGCAGGTTCGCCCCCCTTCCGGGCGACCGGAGGCTGCTCGTCCTGCACGAGCGCCGGGGCCGGCGCGAACCGCTCGTGTGGGACCCGGTGACCGGCGAGCAGCGGGAGATCTGGCTGCGGGTGCGCGGCGACATCTCGGCCGAGTGGTACGACGACGGCCGGGCGCTGCTCATCATCCACCACCGGCGGGGACGCACGGAACTGCTGCGCTACGACCTCGCCGGAGGCGGCCTCACCCCCATCGAAAGCCCCCACGGGGTGATCGAGGCCGCCGCGCCGCGTCCCGACGGCACCGTCGAGTACGCCTGGTCGAGCGCCGCGCACCCACCGGTCGTCAAGTCGAGCAACGGTCACGTGGTCTTCGGCGCCGGGCGCACGCCGCCGCCGTCCGTACCACTGGAGGACATCGACGTGGAGGGCCCCGGCGGGCGCATCCACGCCTTCGTCTCCCGGCCGGAACGGGTGGCCGCGCCGTACCCGACGGTGTTCCTCCTGCGCAGCGGGCCCGGGGCGTTCGCCTGCGGTGCCCGCGGCCACGACGACGACTCGTTCCAGCCGCAGGTGGCCGCGTGGGTCGACAGCGGCTTCGCGGTGATCCGGGTCAACTACCGGGGCTCGACCGGGTACGGCACGGCCTGGCGCGACGCACTGCGCGACGACGTCGGGCACACCGAACTGGCCGACGTGGCGGCGGTACGCGACTGGGCGGTGGAGCACGGCATCGCCGACCCGGACCGCCTCGTGCTCGCCGGCACGGCCTGGGGCGGCTTCCTGACCCTGCTGGCGCTCGGCACCCAGCCGAAGTCGTGGGCGGCGGGGATCGCCACCGTCCCCATCGCCGACCACGCGGCGGCGTACGAGGACGAGGACGAATGCCTGCGGGCGGCGCACCGGGCGCTGCTCGGAGGCTCCCCGGCCGAGGTGCCGGAACGGTATGCCGCGTCCTCCCCCATCACCTACGCCGACATGGTGGAGGCCCCGCTGCTGATCATCACGGGGGTGGACGGCCCGCGCTACCCGGCGCGGCAGGTCGAGCGCTACGTGCGAGCCCTGGCCGACCACGGTAGGGAGGCGTCCGTCTACCGGTACGACGCCGGTGCGGGCCTGCCGGCCGTCGAGGAGGATGTGCGGCAGATGGCCGTGTCCATCGACTTCGCCGTCCGCGCGCTGGCCGCGCGGCGGTGAGCAACGCGTCTACGGCGCGCGCAGGACGAGGATGGCCAGGTCGTCGGCGCTCGGCTCGGGCGCGAAGTCCTGCACCGCGCGGCGGATGCGCTCGGCCACCGCGCGGGCGGACAGATCCACGCACTCCGCCAGCAGCTTGGCCAGGCCGCCGTCGTCGTCGAGCAGCCGGTCGCCCGAACGCCGCTCGGTGACCCCGTCGGTGACGCCCAGCAGCACCTCGCCGGGGCTGAGCCGCAGACTGTCCTCCTGGAACTTCACCTCGGGGAACACCCCGAGCAGCGACTGCGGAGAGGCGACCACGTCGACGGTGCCGTCCGGCCGCAGCCGCAGGGCCTCCGGATGCCCGGCGGAGACGAGCCGGATGTCGAGGCCCTCCGGCACGACCGTGATCTGGCCGTGCAGCAGGGTCAGGAAGCGGGCGCGCTCCCCTTCCTCCAGGATGGCCTGGTTGAGACGGCCCACGATGGCGGCCACGCCGTACCCCTCGCGGGCGAGCAGCCGGAGCGTGTGGCGGGCCAGCCCGGTCACGGCGGCGGCCTCGGGGCCGGTGCCGCAGACGTCGCCGATCGCGAAGCGCCAGACCCCGTCGGCGATGGGGAACAGATCGTAGAAGTCGCCGCCGACCTCGTTGTTCTCCCCGGCCGGCTCGTAGATCACATGGAAGTCCAGGCCCGGGGTCGTGGGCTCGTCGGGCGGCAGGAGGCTGCGCTGCAGCGCCCGGTTGGCCGCGGCCTGCTGCGCGTACAGGCGGGCGTTGTCGAGCGCCAGCGCGGCACGCCTGCTGAGGTCCTCGGCGATCTGCATGGCCTCGTCCGGGAAGCGGTCGCGCCGGCCCAGGCACATCACGCCGAGCCGCCGCCCCCGCGCGGTCAGCGGGTACGCCAGCGCCTGCCAGTCGCCCAGCGGCAGCACGGCGGGGTCGCCGTCAGCCGGAAGCGCGATCTCCTCCAGCTCCTCGCGCAGGGCGTCGATCTGGGTCTCGTCCGCGTGCCACATATAGGCGGGCCGCAGTTCGCCCGATCCGTCCTGGGCGGTGTAGACGGCACACCAGCTCGCCAGGCGCGGCACCACGATCTGCGCGATGATCGCCGGGACCATCTCCGGGTTGAGCGTGCCCGCGAGCAGGTCGCTCGCGTCCGCGAGGAAACCGAGCCAGCCCGGGCCGTGGGCGGCCTCGAGCAGCCACTCGTCGCTCTGCACCGGCTCCCCGCCCGGCAGTTCGAGGCGGGCCCAGCGGGTACGCAGCGACGAGGTGAAGGTGACGCCCCAGGTGACCGCGTCGGCCGGCGGCCCGAAATTCCGGCCGTCCGCCTTCTCCCGCACCTCCACCTGGAGGTACTCGCCGTGGTGGAACCACACGACCTCGAAGGGCGCTCCGGCCGCCTCCGTCACCAGTTCGCCCACCAGGCGCTCGGCCTCGGAGCACACCGGCATGGCGGCCCACGCGGTCATCACCTCCCGCGTGAACCGCCTCGCGTCGGGTACGGCCGCCTGTCCCGGCATGAAGGAGGAAGCCAGGACGGCCCGAGGCGTCGTCGTCACCACAGTCCTGCTTACCACACTTCCTCTTGACCGCGAGTCATGCAAGGGGCCCCGCACCCCGCCTAACGTGACAGACTGGCATGGAGTCCGCGGCTGGACAGGCCGTACACCCGATGCCCTTGGTCGCGTCAGCCCCGATCGGGGTAAAGGAGGCTAAATGTCGCCCGCCAACGCCGAACTGGCCGGGACCGAGCGGGTCTACCGCGAATCCGACCTCGTCCCCTTCCTCGAAACGCTCATCACCTGGCGGGACGGCGACTTCCGCCGCCGCGTCCCGCACGCCCCGCCGGGAATCCTCAGCGAGATCCGGCTGCTCCTCAACGAAGTGGCGGACCGGCGGGAACACCTGGCCAACGAGCTGACCCGGGTGCGGCGCGAGATCGTCAGGGAGGGCCGCTTCACCGAGCGGCTGAGCCCCGGGCCGGGCGTCGGCGCGTGGGCGGAGAGCGTGGGCGCGGTCAACGACCTCCTCGACGCCATCGTGACGCCGGTCAGCGGCGCCGCCGACGTCATCGACGCGGTGGCCAAGGGCGACCTGTCCCGCCGGATCGACCTGGACCGTACGGCCCGGGGCGAGGTACGGCGGCTGGGCAAGGCCATCAACGGCATGGTCGACCAGCTCTCCCTGGTCACCTCGGAGGTGACGCGGGTCACCCGGGACCTCGGGACCGAGGGCAAGCTCGGCGGCCGGGCCAACCTGCGCGGCATGTCGGGAAGCTGGCGCGATCTCACCGAGGCCGTCAACACGATGTCCGACCGCGTCTCCGCACAGGTCCGCGACATCGCCGAGGTGACCACGGGGGTCGCCCGCGGCGACCTGAGCCGCAAGGTCACCGTGGACGCCGTCGGCGAGATGCTGGAGCTGAAGAACACCGTCAACACGATGGTCGATCAGCTCTCGGCGTTCGCCGAGGAGGTCACCCGGGTCGCCCGCGAGGTCGGCACCGAGGGCAAGCTCGGCGGCCAGGCGCAGGTGCGCGGCGTGTCGGGGGTCTGGAAGGACCTCACCGACAACGTCAACTTCATGGCCAACAACCTGACCTCGCAGGTGCGGCAGATCGCCGTCGTCTCCACCGCCGTGGCCAAGGGCGACCTGTCCAAGAAGATCACCGTGGACGCCCAGGGCGAGATCCTGGAGCTCAAGGACACGATGAACACGATGGTCGACCAGCTGTCGGCGTTCGCCGACGAGGTCACCAGGGTCGCCCGCGAGGTCGGCACCGAAGGCAAGCTCGGCGGCCGCGCCGAGGTGAAGGGCGTGTCGGGCGTCTGGAAAGACCTCACCGACAACGTCAACTCCATGGCCAACAACCTGACCTACCAGGTCCGCAACATCGCCCAGGTCACCACCGCCGTCGCCAACGGCGACCTCACCCGCAAGATCGACGTCGACGCCCAGGGCGAAATCCTCGAACTCAAGAGCACCATGAACACCATGGTCGACCAGCTGTCGTCCTTCGCCTCCGAGGTCACCCGCGTGGCCCGCGAGGTCGGCACGGAGGGACGGCTGGGCGGCCAGGCGCAGGTGCGCGGCGTGTCGGGGGTCTGGAAGGACCTCACCGACAACGTCAACTTCATGGCCAACAACCTGACCTCGCAGGTGCGGCAGATCGCCGTCGTCTCCACCGCCGTGGCCAAGGGCGACCTGTCCAAGAAGATCACCGTGGACGCCCAGGGCGAGATCCTGGAGCTCAAGGACACGATGAACACGATGGTCGACCAGCTGTCGGCGTTCGCCGACGAGGTCACCAGGGTCGCCCGCGAGGTCGGCACCGAAGGCAAGCTCGGCGGCCGCGCCGAGGTGAAGGGCGTGTCGGGCGTCTGGAAAGACCTCACCGACAACGTCAACTCCATGGCCAACAACCTGACCTACCAGGTCCGCAACATCGCCCAGGTCACCACCGCCGTCGCCAACGGCGACCTCACCCGCAAGATCGACGTCGACGCCCAGGGCGAAATCCTCGAACTCAAGAGCACCATGAACACCATGGTCGACCAGCTGTCGTCCTTCGCCTCCGAGGTCACCCGCGTGGCCCGCGAGGTCGGCTCGGAGGGACGGCTGGGCGGCCAGGCCCGCGTGGAAGGCGTCGAGGGCACCTGGAAGCGGCTCACCGAGAGCGTGAACGAGCTGGCCGGCAACCTCACCACCCAGGTCCGCGCGATCGCCGAGGTGACCAGCGCGGTCGCCAGGGGCGACCTCACCCGGTCGATCACGGTGGAGGCGCCGGGCGAGCTGGCCCAGCTCAAGGACAACATCAACACGATGGTCGCCACCCTGCGCGAGACGACCAAGACCAACCAGGAGCAGGACTGGCTCAAGTCCAACCTGGCCCGGATCTCGCGCCTGATGCAGGGCCACCGCGACCTGATGGAGGTCGCCCGGCTGATCATGAGCGAGCTCACCCCGCTCGTGTCCGCCAGCCACGGCGCCTGTTACCTGGTCGACGACGGCCGGCTCAACCTGATCGCCGGGTACGGCATCCAGCCCGGCTCGACGCCCAAGCCGAGCTTCGAGATGGGCGAGGGGATCATCGGCCAGGCCGCCCTGGAAGCCAGGCAGATCATCCTCGAGGACGTGCCGGTCGACTCGATCACGGTCGAGACGGGGCTCAGCCGGTCGAACCCGGCGCACATCGTCGTGCTGCCGATCCTCTTCGAGAACAAGGTGCTCGGCGTTTTGGAGATGGCCTCGTTCCGGCGGTTCAGCGAGGTGCACCTGGCGTTCCTCACGCAGCTCGTCGAGACCATCGGCGTCACGATCAACACGATCATGGCCAACTCCCGGACCGAGGCGCTGCTGACCGAGTCGCAGCGGCTCGCGAACGAGCTGCAGGAGCGGTCCGACGAGCTCCAGCGCCAGCAGGAGGAGCTGCGCCGGTCCAACGCCGAGCTGGAGGAGAAGGCGGCGCTGCTGGCCAAGCAGAACCGCGCCATCGAGATCCAGAACTTCCAGATCGAGCAGGCCCGCCGGACTCTTGAGGAGCGCGCCGAGCAGCTCGCCGTGTCCTCGCGCTACAAGTCCGAGTTCCTGGCGAACATGTCACACGAGCTGCGCACCCCGCTGAACAGCCTGCTCGTGCTCGCCAAGCTGCTGACCGAGAACGCCGAGGGCAACTTGACCCCGCAGCAGGTCGAGTTCGCCCGGACGATCCACGACGCCGGATCGGCGCTGCTGCAGCTCATCAACGACATCCTCGACCTGTCCAAGGTCGAGGCGGGCCGCATGGACATCCACCCGCAGACGCTGTCGGTGTCCGCGCTGGTCGACTACATGGAGGCCACCTTCGCCCCGCTCGCGCAGGACAAGGGCCTGTCGTTCACGGTCCACGTCGATCCGTCCGCGCCGCAGGAGGTGCGCAGCGACGAGCAGCGGCTGCAGCAGGTGCTGCGCAACCTGCTGTCCAACGCGGTGAAGTTCACCCACGAGGGCGAGGTCAGGCTGGAGGTGACCCGCGCGCCCGCCGACGTCCCCTACGTGGACGAGAAGCTGCAGGGCTCGCGGGAGGACATGCTGGCCTTCAGCGTCGTCGACACCGGCATCGGCATCGCCCCCGACAAGCTGGAAGTGATCTTCGAGCAGTTCCGCCAGGCGGACGGCACGACCAGCCGCAAGTACGGCGGCACCGGCCTCGGCCTGTCGATCTGCCGGGAGATCGCCCGCCTGCTCGGCGGCGAGATCCACGTCCAGAGCGTGCCGGGGGAGGGCAGCACGTTCACCCTGTACCTGCCCGCGAACTACTCGGGGCCGCTCACCGCCCCCGACGGCGGCGCGATCACCACACCCGCCGAGCCGGAGGAGCGCGCCGAGGAGGTGCCCGAGCCGCCCGCCAAGGACACGCTCCCGGAGATCCCGCTCCCGGCCGACCTGCCGCTTCCCCAGTACGTGCCGATCACCGACAGCCACGATTGGCAGGGGGACGACCCGCTGGCCGGGGCGAAGATCCTCATCGTCGACGACGACATCCGCAACGTCTTCGCGCTGACCAGCGTGCTGGAGCGGCACGGATCGACCGTCGTGTACGCCGAGAACGGCCGGGAGGGCATCGAGCAGCTCGAACGCAACGAGGACGTGGCGCTCGTGCTGATGGACATCATGATGCCCGAGATGGACGGCTGGGCCACGACCTCGGCCATCCGCAGGATGCCGCAGTTCGCCGACCTGCCGATCATCGCGCTGACGGCGAAGGTCATGCGGGGAGACCGCGAGAAGAGCATCGCGTCGGGCGCCTCCGACTACGTGCCCAAGCCGGTCGACGTCGACCTGCTGCTCGAACGGCTGCGGGGATGGCTCCTGCGCGGCCGCAGCGGCGGCGCGGAACGATCGAAGGGCGTGCCGTCCTCCGAGTCCCGAGACTCCCAGGAGGCGTGATCGATGCCCGACCGCGCCAAGGTCCTGCTTGTCGACGACCGTGAGGAGAACCTGATCGCCCTGGAGGCGATCCTCAGCTCGCTGGACGTCCTGCCCATACGGGCCCGGTCCGGAGAGGAGGCGTTGAAGGCCCTCCTGTCGACCGATTTCGCGCTGATCCTGCTCGATGTGCGCATGCCGGGCATGGACGGCTTCGAAACCGCCGCGCACATCAAGCGGAGAGAGCGCACCAGGAACATCCCGATCATCTTCCTGACCGTGGTCGACAGCGCCCCCGACTACGCCTTCCGCGGCTACGCCGCCGGAGCCGTGGACTACCTCACCAAGCCGTTCGACCCGTGGGTGCTGCGCGCCAAGGTCTCGGTGTTCGTGGAGCTCTACACGATGAACCGGCGGCTCGCCGAGCAGGCGGCACTGCTGCGGGAACACCTGGCGCGCGAGTTGCCCGGCGGCGACCACGCCTCCGTACTGACCGAACTGGCCGGCCGGGTCGCCGCCGTCGAAGACGAGCTGCGGCGGGTGCGTGATCTGGCGGACAAGTGCGGCGACGCACCCCTGAACGGCGCGGTCGCCGCACTGAGCGAGCGCGTCGCCCACCTGCGGGCCGGCTTCGACGCCCTGGGCTGATCCCGGGTACGCG
>JADGHC010000638.1 GCA_019689655.1 Microbispora sp. | reverse complement strand
CTAGCCGACACCTCGCCGCGCATGCGATTCGCTTCGGGCAACCGCGATGACCGGCAGACCCCGCCTCGGTCACGAACCCCTTGCCTCGGTGATCGGCTCACCGTACGCACGGTGCGACGACCATTCGGACCCCTCGTACGGTAGCCGGCTGTTACGTGAGCCGTCCCCGGCCCGGCTCCCAATGGCAGGAGGCTGATCTGGGTGGCCCAGAAGAAAGAGGCGGCTGTCTTTAGGGAGAGGTAGCTATCCTTTTCCGGTTCGGGGTGCCGCGCCGGTTATTTTCAGTATTTGTCGGTGGCGGGTGCTTACATTTTTTCGTGGCCGCGGAGGCCGCCTCGGCTATCCCCGTTCGATCCCCGCAGGAGATGCCCCATGCCCTCTGACATGTACTACCGGCGTGGACACTGGGTCAGAAGACCGAAATCAAAAGGCGGAAGGGTTTCGGGCTGGATGGTCCTGGCCGTCGTCGCCGGGGTGATCTGGTTCGCCTCCCACGGCGCCGGTGATCGGCAGGAGGCTCCGCAGCAGCCGTCGATCTCGGAAAGTGTTTCGCGATGACGCGCCGGAAGTCACGTTCGCGCCTGCTCCGATCCTGGACGCCGGCCAAACCGAGCGAATGGATCGCGGCCCTTTTCGTCGTGCTCGTCGCCGTCGCGTTACTGGTCCGGGGAATACGCGCCCTCATCGGCGTGATTTTCGGCCACTGGTATATTGCGGCCGGTCTGGGATTCGGTTTCGTGATCGTGATTGCGACGGTGTTGTGGTGGCAGGTCGCCGCAGCGCGGCGGCGGAGCGACCGGCTGCGGCACCTAAGGCTGACCCTGCATGAGCTGGACGGCATGCGTCCGCAGGCCTTCGAATTCGCCGTACGCGATCTCATGGTGCGTGATGGCATGAATGCCAAGCACGTTGGCCGCCGGGGAGACAAGGCGGCCGACGTCGTCGCCCTCGACGACCGCGGTCACCGTGTCGTCGTGCAGTGCAAGCACACCACAACCGGCGGCAAAGTCGGAGCCGACGTCGTCTACCAGGTGAATGGGACCGCGTGGCACGCTCACGGCGCGAACGTCGCCGTGATCGTCACCAACGGCGACTTCACCAGGGGAGCCCGGGAAAGCGCCGCCGAGTTTCGGATCCACCTCATCGGACGGCAGGACCTCGCCCGCTGGGCCGCGGAGGGTGAGTCCGTTCAGCGTCTGCTCGGGCTGACCAGCCCGCTGCGGCGACGACGGCGCCTGCGCCGTGCTGCGGTTACCCGCCATCACAGCCCATCACCACGGGAAACTGATTCGCAGGAGGTCACATGAGCACGAACGACACCCGCGCCACGAGCCGGAAGATGACGCCCGAGGACGCCCGGCGCATCCAGCGCAGCGCCGACAAGAACCCGAACGGCAAGACCGCCATCACAGGGTTCAAGCAGAGAGCGCGGTCGGCGGCCGACAGGTCCGACGAGCACTCCAGACGCCGATGACCGCCGCCCCGACCTCGGAATTCTCCGCCTTCGCCCTGGAGCCCTTCCCCGAGATCCACATGGGCGACGATCTGGCCGCTGTCATCACCGGCGTGCTCACCCGCACCGGCATCCAACTGCGCAATGGGGACATCCTCGTCGTCGCCAGCAAAGTGGTGTCCATCGCGGAGAAGCGGTACGTGGACCTGTCCGGGATCACCCCCGGAAAGCGAGCATTGGAGCTGGCCGCCAAGACGGGCAAGCCCGCCGCGCTCGTGCAGCTCATCCTGGACAATTCCACCGAGCACTACCTGGCCACCGAACGAGGCCCGATCATCGCCCGGCATATTCTGGGCCACCAGCTCACCTCGGCCGGAATCGACCGCGCCGGCTCCGAGGGCGCCTGGCTGCTGCCCGCAGACCCGGACGCCTCCGCCCGCGCCCTGCGCGACGCACTCATCGCCCATGCCGGCGGGGCCGTGGCCGTGATCATCGCCGACTCAGACGGCCGCGCCGACCGGCGTGGGGCAACGGTCGTCTCCATCGGGGCGGCAGGCGTGGCGCCCCTCCGGGCAACCGAGTACGGCGGCAAACGCCAGGAGGAGACCTTCACCGATCTGATCGCCGCCGCCGCGGGGATCATCCTCGGACAGCGCGGGCGTGGAGCCCCCGTCGCCGTCCTGCGCGGCGTCGCCTACACCCCGAGCGACGACGGAGTCGCCTCAATGCTCCATCACCGGCCGTGACCCGGCCGGATTTGTTCGGTCACCGGGCAGCCGAGGAGCCGCCGGTCCCGGCATGGAGGGCGTCACGTTAGCGTTCCGGCCCGTCATTAGGCCCGGCCAAGGGTCCACCGGCAGGCCGCAGAAGATCTCGGTGGCCTGCCGGACGCGCCGACACGACGAGGCCGGCCCGCACGCGGGCCTCGGCGGCGAAGGCGGCGCCCTGGGCGAGCAGCGGGTGAGGCGAGCGCGCGGGCCAGGTCCTCCTCGGGGTGGGAGTCCCCACTATTTTTATGCGCGCCGATGTGGTGCATGATTACATGCACTACTTTGGCTGTATGGCCACCACGAGAGCGAACCTCACCATCGACGAAGGCGTGCTCGCCGATGCCCGCGACATCGCGGACGCCGAGGGCATCTCCCTGTCCGAATATGTCACCAGGGCACTCGCCCGCGCCAACCTCGAGGCCACCGAGAGAGCGGCAGGCGAGTGGGAACAGCGCATCGCCGAGCACCTCGCGAGGTTCGACGGCTTCGCCGCCGCCGCCCAGGCGGAGCTGTCCCGCCCCCGTACCACCGGCCAGGCGGGAAATGCCGCGTAGCAGCCCTGACTTCGGCACCATCTGGTACGCCAAGGGCGGCGTCTACGGGCCCGAGCCCCTTATGGTCATCAGCTCACCCACCATGACGCGCCTCGCCCCCGGCACCGTCGCCGTCGTACCGGTCATCCGGCTCGACGACCCCTGGCCGAAACCGCCGCCGCTCCTCGCCGAGGCAATCCCCGGCGTCGGCATCGCCGCCCTCACGAGGTTCACCACCATCCCTGTCGGATGGCTCATCGACCCCGAGCCCTTCGCCCGGCTCGACCCCACCCGTCACGCCGATGTGGCCCGCCGGATCAAGAACTTCATCGGCCCCTGAGCCTGAACCGGAGGGCACGCCACTGTGGCACGCCGGAACTTCGCGTGGGGTGGCGGCGTCCCGCGCCTAGCCGGAGGAGGATTCAGATGTCGGCGCCGGTCACTCGGCGGGCCGGGGGCCCGCGGCGCGGCGCAGCCGGTTGGCGATCGCGAGTCCCAGTCCCTCCTCCACCGGCAAGGACGCGACGATGAGGTCGCATCCCCGCTG
>JADGHC010000637.1 GCA_019689655.1 Microbispora sp. | reverse complement strand
CCGCTGAACGGGTCGAGGTTGCCCAGGGCGTAGAGCGCGCCGTCGAAGGTGCGGAAGACGGCCACCTGCCGGTCGCCGACGAGCACCGCCGCGCCCCGCTCGGGCAGCAGGTCGGTGTAGGCGCAGACCGGGGTCCAGTGGCCGGCGCGGGCCGGCGTCGCGTCGAGGACGGTCATCTGCGGGTCACCTCCAAGGGAATCAGCACCGGCTTGATCTGGTCGCGCTCGGTCTCAAAGCGGATCGAGGGGTCGGGAACGCCGGGGGCGTTGACGAAGCTGACGAAACGGCGCAGCTTGTCGGGGTCCTCGATGGTGGCGCGCCACTCGTCGACGTACGTGGACACGTGCCGCTCCATCTGCGCGTCGAGGTCGGCGCAGATGCCGAGCGAGTCCTCCATGATCACCTCACGGAGGTAGTCGAGCCCGCCGTCCAGGCTCTCCAGCCACGCGGCGGTGCGCTGCAGCCGGTCGGCGGTGCGGATGTAGAACATCAGGAACCGGTCGATGGTCCTGACCAGGTCGTCGGTCGGCAGGTCGGCCGCGAGCAGGTCGGCGTGGCGGGGCCGGAAGCCGCCGTTGCCGCCCACGTAGAGGTTCCAGCCCCGTTCGGTGGCGATGACGCCGAAGTCCTTCGACCGGGCCTCGGCGCACTCGCGGGCGCAGCCGGAGACCGCCGCCTTGATCTTGTGCGGTGAGCGCAGCCCCCGGTAACGCAGCTCGAGCGCGATGGCCAGGCCCACCGAGTCCTGCACGCCGTACCGGCACCAGGTGGACCCGACGCAGGACTTCACCGTACGCAGCGCCTTGCCGTACGCGTGGCCGGACTCGAAGCCGGCGTCGACGAGCCGCCGCCAGATGGCCGGCAGCTGCTCGACCCGGGCCCCGAGCAGGTCGATGCGCTGCGCGCCGGTGATCTTGGTGTAGAGCCCGAAGTCGCGGGCCACCTCGCCGATCACGATGAGCTTGTCCGGGGTGATCTCGCCGCCCGGGATGCGTGGGACGACCGAGTAGGTGCCGTTCTTCTGGATGTTGGCGAGGAAGTGGTCGTTGGTGTCCTGCAGCGCGGCCTGCTCGCCGTCGAGGATGTGGCCGCGGCCGAGGGAGGCGAGGATCGAGGCGACCACCGGCTTGCAGATGTCGCAGCCGCGCCCGGTGCCGTGCTCGGCGATGAGCTGGGAGAACGTCGTGATGCCGCGGACGCTGACAATGTCGAACAGCTCGGCCCTGCTGTAGGCGAAGTGCTCGCACAGCGCCTTGCCGACGTCGACGCCCGACTTCACCAGGATCTGCTTGAGCATCGGCACGCAGCTTCCGCAGGTGGTGCCGGCCCGGGTGCAGTCCTTGATGCCCTGCACATCCGTCAGGCCCTTGCCGGCGATGGCCGTACGGATGCACCCCGCGGTGACGTTGTTGCACGAGCAGACCTGCGCGTCGTCGGGCAGGTCGACCGGCGCCTTGCCCGCGCCGGCGAACAGCAGGTCGCTCGGCGCGCCGGGCAGCGGCTTGCCGACGAAGGGCCGCAGCGTGGTGTACGGCCCGGCGTCGCCGACGCAGATGCCGCCGAGCAGGGTCTTGGCGTCGTCGCTGATGAACAGCCGCTTGTACACGCCGCCCACGGGGTCCATGTAGGTGACGTCGAGCGCCCCCGACATCGCGCCGAACTGCGCGACCTCGACGCCCAGCAGCTTGAGCTTGGTGGACATGTCCGCGCCGGTGAAGGCGGCGGACCCGTTCATGATGCGCTCGGCGGCCACCTCCGCCTGGGTGTTGCAGGGCCCGACGAGGCCGTAGACGACGCCCCCCGCCAGGGCGCACTCGCCGATCGCGTAGATGCGCTCGTCGCAGGTGCGCATGCCCTCGTCGACCACGATGCCGCCGCGCTCGCCGACCTCCAGGCCGCAGGCGCGGGCGAGCTCGTCGCGTGGCCGGATGCCGGCGGAGAAGACGACGATCTGCGCGTCGATCGCCTCGCCGTCGGGCTTCACCAGCGACGCGACCCGGCCGTCCGGGCCCGCCTCGATCGAGCGCACGCCGGCGCCCGTGTGGACGGTGAGCCCGAGCCCCTCGATGTGGCCGCGCAGCACCGAGCCGCCGCCCTCGTCCACCTGGCGGGGCATCAGCCGGCTGCTCATCTCGACGATGTGCGTGTCGAGCCCGAGCCCGCGCAGTGCGTCGGCCGCCTCCAGGCCGAGCAGCCCGCCGCCGACGACCACGCCGGTGCGGGCGGCCTGCGACGCCTCCCTGATCGCGTCCAGGTCGTCGATCGTCCGGTACACGAAGCAGCCCGGCAGGTCCCGGCCCGGCACCGGCGGCACGAACGGCGCCGACCCGGTGGCCAGCACCAGCACGTCGTACGGCTCGCCGTCGCCGGCGTCGGTGGTGACGACCCGGTTCGCGCGGTCGATCGCGGTGACGCGGACGCCGGTCCTGACCGTGACGCCGTCCGGCACCGGAAAGATGAGATCCTCGGCGCTCTTGCCGCCGAGATAGGACGTGAGCGCCACCCGGTCGTACGCCGGGCGGGGCTCCTCCCCGAACACGGTGATCATCCCGTCGAAGCCGCGGCCGGTCAGCGTCTCGATCAGGCGGTGTGCCGCCGGGCCGTGTCCCACCACGACGAGTCTCATGCGCTTACGGTCCTTCATGCGCTTACGCCTTCCTGCTCGCACAGCCAGCCGACGATGCCCTCGACCGCGTCGCGGCAGCTCCCGCAGCCGGTGGTGGCCCTCGTCGCGGCGGCCACCGCCGCCACGTCCCGCGCGCCGGACTCCCAGCACGCCCTGATCTGGCCCTTCGTCACGTTGTTGCACTGGCAGACCCGGGCCGAGTCCGGCATCCGGGTGGGACTTCCGGCCACGGCCGCGCCGCCGAGGCCGATGTCGGGGAACAGCAGCCCGGCGCGGTCGCCGGGCAGCGGGCCTCCCCGGTCGAAGAGCTGGGTCAGCGTCCCCACGGCGGAGGTCTCGCCCAGCAGGATCGCGCCGACCAGCCGGTCGTCGCGGATGACGAGCTTGCGGTAGGTGCCCCTGCGCCGGTGGGAGAAGCGGACGATCTCCGCCTCGTCCTCCGTCAGGTGCGTCTCCCCCATCGCGGCGAGCTCGACGCTCTTGGCCTTCAGCCGGGTGACCAGCCGGGAGCCCCGGTAGCGCGCGTCCTTGTTCGCGCCGGTGACGAGGTCGGCCACGACCGCCGCCTGCTCCCAGCCGGGCGCCACCAGCCCGTAGACGCGGCCCGCGTGCTGGGCGCACTCGCCGATCGCGAAGATGGACGGGTCGTCGGTGCGCAGCTCGTCGTCGACGACGATGCCG
>JADGHC010000636.1 GCA_019689655.1 Microbispora sp. | reverse complement strand
GCGCCCGCGCGGGCGAACGCCTGCGGCGTCTCATCCGCCGGACGGCGGCGCCGCCGCCTCGTTCGTGGCCACCGGGTCGCGGCCTTCCGCGAGCGCGTCGGCGCGCGCCCCACGTCGCCAGATGAAGAACACCGGGATCCCCAGGACGACGAGGAAGAGCCCGGAGAAGGTGTAGACCGGCTTCGCCACGAGCAGGATCAGGGCGATCGCCGCGGCGGCGACGAGGTAGAGCGCCGGGACGAGCGGGTAGCCGAAGGCCCGGTAGGGCCGCGGCAGCTCCGGCCGCCGGACCCGGAGCGCGAACAGCGCCGCGATCGTGAGGACGTAGAACAGCAGCGCGGCGAAGATGACGTAATCGAGGAGCTGACTGTACGTGCCGGTGAGCGTCAGGAACGCGGTCCAGACGCCCTGGAGCGCGAGAGCCCACGTCGGCACGTGCGTTCGCGGGGAGAGATGCCCCGCGGCGCGGAAGAACAGGCCATCCCGGGCCATGGCGTAGTAGACCCGCGCCCCGGCCAGGATCATCCCGTTGATGCAGCCGAATGTGGAAACCAGGATCGCGCCGGCCATGAGGTAGAGCGCGGCCGGCCCGAAGATCGCCTGGGCGGATACCGTGGCGACGCGGTCCTGCGCCGCGGTCTGGATCTCCGGCAGCGTCAGCGTCACCAGATACGTGACGTTGGCGAGCAGGTAGAGGAGCGTGACGAGTCCCGTGCCCAGCGCCAGGGCCAGGGGGAGGTTGCGCCCCGGGCTCCGTACCTCGGCGGCGGCGAAGGTGACGTTGTTCCACGCGTCCGCGGCGAAGAGCGAGCCGACCATGGCGGCGCCGAACGCCAGGACCAGCGCGCCGCCCGTGGGCGCGCCGGCGAACGGGTGGGAGAAGTTGGCGGCGAGCGCGCGGGCGTTCCAGCCGACCGTGAGCCCGAGCACGATCAGGCCGAGGACCGCACCCGTCTTCGCGATCGTGAAGACGTTCTGCACCCACTTCCCCTCGCGCAGGCCCCGCATGTTCACCCACGTAAGGAGCCCGATGACCGCGATGGCGACGAGGCGTTGCGCGGAGAGGCCCACCTCGATGGTTCCGCCCGGCATCGGCAGATGCCCGAACGAGAGGAAGACGTCGGGCGAGAGCGCCGGCACGAAGACGGCGAGGAAGCGCGCGAACGCGACGGCGACGGCGGCGATCGTGCCGGTCTGGATGACCAGGAAGAGCGTCCAGCCGTAGAGGAAGCCCGGCAGCGGGCCGAGGCCCTCACGAAGGAAGACGTACTGCCCGCCGGCCTTCGGCATCGCCGCGGCGAGCTCGCCGTAGGAGAGCGCGGCGAACAGCGTCAGCACGCCGGTCACCAGCCAGACGACGAGCAGCCAGCCGGCGGACCCCATCGTGCGGGCGATGTCCGCCGACACGATGAAGATCCCCGAGCCGATCATCGAGCCGGCCACCAGCATGGTGGCATCCAGCAGGGAGAGGCCCTGACGGAACGTCGCCTCGCCCTCGAGCGCCGCGCGCGGCGCCGTCGCGGTGGTGGCCTCCATTGGCGAGCCTGCTCAGGCTACCCGGTCGACCCGCTCGCACGCCCGGCCCAGGCGCTCGAGCGCTTCGGCAACCTCGCCCTCCGTGATCAGCATCGAGGGGCCGATCCGGATCACGTTGCCGTGCAGGCCGCCCGTGCCGATCAGCAGTCCCTCCTCGCGCGCCGCCTCCAGCAGCGCGCCGGCACGCGCGGGGCTCGGCGCCTTCGTCGCCCGATCCTCGACCAGCTCCAGCGCCTGCATGAGTCCCATGCCGCGGACGTCGCCGATCCAGGCGTGGCGCTCCTTGAGCGCATCGAGCCCCGCGCGAAGCTGCGCGCCGCGCACGGCGGAGCGCTGCGGCGTGTCCTCGCGGGCCATGACGCCGAGCGTGGCCTCGGTCGCTGCCATCGAGATCGGGTTGCCGCCGTACGTCGAGATCGTCTTCCCCCGCCACGCCCGGGCGATCTCGTCCGTCGTCATGGTGGCGCCGACCGGGAAGCCGTTCGCGATCCCCTTCGCCATCACCATGATGTCCGGCTCGACGCCCCAATGCTGAATGCCGAACCACTGCCCCCCGGTCCGCCCGAAGCCCGCCTGCACCTCGTCGATGATGAGCACACCGCCGTACGACCGGATCACCTCCGCCATGCGCTGGAAGTAGCCCGCCGGCGGGACGACGAAGCCGGCGACGCCCTGGATCGTCTCGGCGATGAGCGCGGCCGGACGCCCCGTCGTCGTCGTCTCGATCACCTCGACCAGGTCGCGAGCGAACGCCTCGACGCAGCTCTCGTCGCACGGCATCTTGAACGGGCAGCGGTAGGGGTTCGGCGACAGCGTGTGCTTGATCCCGGCCACGGCGCTCGGGAGCGGCCGCCACGGCGCGTGCGCCGTGATGTTCGTCGTCAGGATGCTGCGCCCGGAGTACGCGTGCCGCAGCGCGATCACCTCGGTCCGGCCCGTGTACAGGCACGCGGCCATGATCGCCGTCTCCACCGCCTCGGTGCCGCTGTTCGTGAAGAACGTGCGCGTCAGGCGACCCGGCGCGATCTCCGCCAGCCGTCGCGCCACCGCCACCTGGTTCTCCGTCAGATAGAGCGTGGACGTGTGCCCCAGCCGGCCCACCTGCTCCCGCACGCGCTCGACGACCTCCGGGTGACAGTGGCCGATCGAGGTCGTCAGGATCCCCGCGAAGATGTCCAGGTACTCGCGGCCGTCGGCATCCACCACCCGCACCCCGTTCCCCTCGACCAGCACCAGCGGGTCCCGGTAATAGGGAGTGACACACGGGAAGATGTACGCGTCGTGCTCCGCCCGTACCTCGCCGGCCACCGCCCGAACATCCGCCGTCCCGGTTGCGCTCATGGCTCCTCCTCCTGGGGGTTGGGCTACCAGCGGGAGATCACGACACGACGGTCCGTGTAGAACTCGATCGCATCACGACCCTGCGCCTTCAGGTCTCCGAAGAACGACCCGCGCGAGCCGCCGAACGGGAAGAACGCCATCGGCGCGGCGACGCCGATGTTGATGCCGATCATGCTGATCCCGGCACGGTAGCGGAACTCGCGGGCCGCCCGGCCACTCGTCGTGAAGAGCGACGTCGCGTTGCCGTACTCGCTGCGGTGCATCAGCTCCACCGCCTGCTCCAGCGACTCGGCGCGCGTCACCCCCGCGACCGGCCCGAAGATCTCCTCGCGCCCCACCACCATCTCCGGCCGCAGCTCGTCGAACAGCGTCGGTCCGAGCCAGTTCCCCTCCGGGTAGCCCGGCACCGAGAGCCCCCGCCCATCCAGGAGC
>JADGHC010000635.1 GCA_019689655.1 Microbispora sp. | reverse complement strand
GGCCGCACCGAACACGAGCGCGGCGGAGGCGAGCACGCCGACAGCAAGGGGGAACGCGCGGGGCAGCGCCCTCTCCTCTCCATCTGCCGACCGGGTTAGCTGACGGGTTCGGGCTGGAGGAGCCCGGGCAGACACTGCCTTGACCCCAGGTGCGTGGTTGGGTCCCCGGCTCCCGGGCACGGCGCCCGGGATTAGGCGTACCGACCGTGACAGCCGGTGCGAGCGATACTAGTGGTAAAGAACACGAGGTTGCCACCGAAGTCGCAACCAATCGGAGATCAAGCCGTTATCGCCTCGCGAAGCATCCGGGCGGCCTCCTCCGGCAGCACGTCGTTGACGAACGCGCCCATCGCCGACTCCGACCCGGCGAGGTACTTCAGCTTGTTCGGCGCCCGCCGGATCGTGAAGAGCTGGAGGTGGAGATAGGCCAGGTCGCGCCGGTGGGTGACCGGGGCCTGGTGCCAGGCCGCGACGTACGGCATGACGACGCCGAACAGCCCATCCAGACGGCGGAGCACATCGATGTAGAGCGGCGCGAAGGCGGATCGTTCCGCGGGCGACAGCGCGGGGATGTCGGGCACCTGACGGTGCGGGTAGATGTGCACCTCGAACGGGTATCGCGCGGCGGCCGGCACGAAGGCCGTCCAGTGCTCGTTGGCGGCCACCACCCTCGGCCCGCTCCGCTCGGCCGCCAGGACGTCCGCGAACAGGTTGCCGCCCTGGTAGCGGGCGGCGGCGTCGAGCATCTGCCGGGTACGCGGCGTCACGTACGGATAGGCGTAGATCTGCCCGTGGGGGTGCGGCAGCGTGATGCCGATCTCGGCGCCGCGGTTCTCGAAGCAGAAGACCTGCTCGACACCGGGCAGTGCGGACAGCTCGGCCGTGCGGTCGGCCCACGCCTCGACGACCAGCTCGGCCTGCTCGTCGCTGAGTGAGCTGAACGAGGCGTTGTGGTCGGAGGTGAAACACACCACCTCGCAGCGCCCGATCCCCGGCCGCACCTCGCTCAGCCCGCCTACCTGCTCGTACGTGCCGGAGTTGAAGCTGAACGACGGGAAGCGGTTTTCGAACACCGCCACCTCGTACGGCGAGGGGATCTCCGAGCCCGGGTGGGCCGGGCAGAGCGGGCACTCCTCGGCGGACGGCAGGTGGGTGCGTGTCTGGCGGTGCCGGGCGACGGCCACCCACTCGTCCATCAGGGGGTCGTAGCGCAGCTCGGAGGCGAGCGGGCGCGGCGGCAGATCCCTGGTATCGACGGCGCTGTGGTCGGCGTCGTCGCGCCGGTCGAAGTAGATCAGCTCACGGCCGTCGGCGAGATGGGTGATGGTGCGCTTCACAGAGCGATCTCCAGCTTCACAGAGCGGTGTCCGGCGGTCGCGGCGGGACTTTCGCGGGCACGGCCGTTCGATCCCGACGCCACGGGTGTGGTCCGGGGTCACAATGCGGTCTCCAGCTCGGTCTCCCCGGACGGATCGGCGAGGATGAGCTCGCCGGCGTGTTCCGCCAGCGCGGCGCGCGCCTCCTCCGGCAGGCCCACGTCGCTCACGACCACGCCGGCCTCGTCGAGGGCGGCGATCGTGCTGATGCCGATCGTGCCCCACTTGGTGTGATCGGCCAGGACCACGAGCTGCTGGGCGGCCGCGACGAGCGCGCGGTCGGTCTCCGCCTCCAGCAGGTTGGGCGTGGTGAATCCGGCCCGGACGCTCATGCCGTGCACGCCGAGCATGAGCGTGTCGACGTTCAGGGAGCGTATGGCCGCCACGGCCACGGGGCCGACCAGCGCGTCCGAGGGCGTACGCACGCCTCCCACCAGCACCACGGTCTGGTCGGGCCGCCCGGCCCGGTGGAAGACGTCGGCCACCTTGACCGAGTTGGTGATCACGGTCAGTTCGGGCACGTCCACCAGGTGATGGGCCAGCGTCCAGGTCGTGGTCCCGGCCGACAGGGCGACGGAGCTGCCCGGCCGCACGAGCATGGCCGCCCGGCGGGCGATCGCCTCCTTCTCGGCCTGCTGCCGCACGGACTTGGCCGCGAAGCCCGGCTCCTCCGTCGAGCCGGTGCCTGTGGCGGTCGCCCCGCCGTGCACCTTGACGATCAAGCCGCGCTCCGCGAGGACCTCCAAGTCGCGGCGGATCGTCATGTCCGAGACCCCGAGCTCGCGCACGAGCTGCGCGACGCGCACCCCGCCGGTTCTGCGTACCCGCTCCAGGATCGCCTGCTGCCGTTGCTGGGCCAGCATCCACCACTCCTGTCAACAGATTCAAACAAATTATGCCCCAAGCGCGTGGGGACTTGTTGAGTTGGGATGCTCAATCATGGCCCAGCAGCCCCCGGCTGGTCCTCGCGACGGCAAAGGATCACGACGCACCCTCTTGCCGACCGCGCTCCGGGGGAGGACAGTGAGCGAAAGCCGTACTCGACGGAAGGCCGGTCGTCATGGGCAGACGCGCACGCAAGTCGAAGGCACGCAAGAAGAAGAAGGCCAACCACGGCAAGCGGCCCACGGGGCGGTAGCCGCGGCCGGCGGGCCCCGCGGCTAGGGGTTCCTGCCCCAGGCGGCGAGCAGATGAGCCTGCTGGTCGGCGTCGGCCGGGACGTCGCACTTGTCCCCGATCACCCCCGCCTCGCGGTAGTCCTCCCGCGCCTTCTCGAACCATTCCGAGCAGGAGGCGACGAGCTCGGGATCGAGCCGTTCCGGCCCGCCGATGGCACGCGCCAGGTCCCAGGTGTGGATCAGCGCGTCCGCGAACAGCTCGGTGATGTACTCCTCGCCCGACACATCGCCGAAGGTCAGGTGGGTCACGCTGGTCAGGGCGCCCTCGGCGTACACCGCCTGGACGGCTCCCTGCGCGGACGCCTCGAACGCCTTGAGCGGGTCGTCGCCCAGCACGTCGCCCTCGAAGGCGTCGCCGACCTCGGCGACCGTACGGCCGGACAGCAGTTCGGGGGCCAAGAGGTTCTCCGCCACGACGTGGTTGACGAGCTCGCGGACGTCCCAGTCGACACAGGGAGTCGGCAGCTCCCACTGTCCCTGGCGGACGAGATGGAGGCGGTCCCCGAACCCGTCCAGCGCCCTGCGGTACGCGTCACGGATATCGATCATTTCCCCTCCTCGCCACGAACTCCCCATTCGAACGTAACTCTTCTCAACGATCAGTCATACACGCTCGGCGGGGAGGGAACGCCCCGGTCAAGGGAGGTTCTGCTCGACCCAGACGATCTTTCCGTACGGGGTGGGCCGGGTGCCCCAGCGGTAGGCGAACCGCTTGATCAGCTGGAGGCCGCGGCCGGTGTCCTCGTCGAGGGCGGCCGTACGC